>JBGMRO010000086.1:0-10394 GCA_048061555.1 Thiohalomonadales bacterium
CGGTCCTGAATCGTCCATCCCAGTCCCATGCCCTAACAGGGTCGCTCGTATCATTCTTAAAGGCATGGCGCAACGCTTATACGTAATTCCGGTACCCAAATTAACCATGCAGTACCTCGAATAATGACACAATTAAAGTTTTTCCATTTCAGAAAACTAAAGGTAACAAAGTAGAACTAGTTACCGCTGATTGTCTAGTTTCGTAGGTCATGAAATAGATGCGTAATAAATATTCTATTATTTTTCTTTTGCGCAGTAATTTGAATGATACCTTGTTGAGATCTGATTTTGTTAGTGCCTTCAGCCACGATCAATAAATTTAAAATACCCTTTCCACGGGCATAATTATCGACAATTGACCACTTCATATCTTGGATAAATAGCTGTCGGTCGGTAGTATGACTGAACAGAATTTTGTAGTCGTTTTTTATTTCCGTTAAACCAATCTGGTCGTTAGTTTTTGCGTTTTCGGAAAAAATATTCTCGAGCTCAGTAATGTCACCCGATTCGTAGGCACTAATGAAACGGGAAACGATATCCTGTAGTTCTGCTGCGGTAGGGACTCTCCTCCGCAAAGGTCTATTGACATTTGTACGTATCTTGCTAATAGAATTTTTTTCTATTGAATTGTTTGTTTGTAAGCTAACCTTACGAGTATTAAATACCACAGGTTTATGTTCTACGTGCTTTGGTTTATCTAGTTTTACTCGTACATTTGAAAAATTCATTCTAGCGATACTCAGACGATTCTGTATTACCTTTATTTTTATACGAATATGTGCGCTAATGTTACGGGTACCTTTGTTCTGCTTAAGTTTAATTATCGCCTTGTACTTGCCGTGACCGACCACAGTGTTGGAGAAAAATTGCCAGTTAAATTCACTGAATATAATTTTTCGTTCAGAGCTATAATTAAATACTTTTTCAAAATTTTTCTTGAGTGCTTTTTTATAGGCACTTTGAGCAGAAAATAACTTCATGATCTTATTGGTGCTGCCAAATTCGTAGGTCGTCGCGTACTGTCCTAATAGATAGTTAATATCTGATTCAGTAAACCCTTGTGTGCTGGTACTAGCGGGTTTCATTTCTGTGGAAGAATCAATAGCATCAGTATCAGAAAATTCATCAATTGCTGAATTTTCATCTGATAGAATTTTTTCTTTTTCGGCAAGTGCAAGCTCTGATGATAGACTTTTGAAAAGCTCATCAAATTCAAGTTCCGTTCCTGATGTCGGGCTCTGTATTTCCTCTTGCAGGGTATTGATCAGTGCAGCCATATTCAATAAAGTATGTTTATATGTCGTTGTATGAGTTGCGCTGAACTTATCCGTCGCAGTAGTATCAAGTTCGTTAATTTTTGTCTCTAATAGCGCTCTAAAACGTTGCATCCAGAAACTGTTATTGAAATCCTGCTGGCTAAACTGGTCCATGAGATTCCAACCGTCGACAAATAAGTCAATTTTGGTGGTATCTTGTTGCTCATCCTCAAGAATCACATTTGCGACTCGTTTCAAATCGCTAAGTGATTGTGGGAGTATGACCTCCCTTATTTCCCCGGTAAGTTCAGATTGATTGTCCTCAATGGGTGTGGAGACAGCTTGCTGCGGTGGTGAATTAATTGCTGGGTGATGATCCGGCGTCGAAAATATTAACGAAAAAGCGCCGATGATAATGAGTATGGAAACCGCAACGTAAATTAAATTTTTAGTTCTATTGGATATTGTCGGTTTTTCAGGGGGTTCGTTAACCTCCGCGGCAGCTGTATTGACATAGACCACCTGATTAACGACCGGCAGTGCGTCGTTATTACGGGCTGCATCCAGTTCAACTTCGACGATGTCTTTTTCGTCTGCTGGAATATGCTGCTCGATTTCGCCATCTTGGGAAATTATAACAGCAGATTTTTTCGCCGAGAATGGCGTATCATTGCGGGTCATAAGGTATTAATACTCTACTCAGGAAGGGGCCGTTCAAACAATTCGTAGGAAAGCCGGATTTCAACCGATTTGTATTTGTTGGCATTAAGCACATTCGCCTCGCATCGATAACAGCGATTCGGGAGAATTGATGTATCGAAAATCGCAAAATGCGTTAGCCAATAATTGATCGATCCAGTATACCTAGTTAAATTGCATTAGTAACCACAATATTGCTTACCTATCCGAAATGGCAGCCTGTGGGGTAGTGACGCCCTAAAATCCCAAGTGTATAAGAGTATGATAACATTAGTAAAGATCTTTTCAAGCTTAGGCGAATTTAGAGCCCGTAGATGTTGGCGATACAGATAAAACCGAAGCGTTAATTCGCAAAAAATGATTTAAATGGTTTCTCATGAATTAACAATGGTATCACTTTACGCAGTAAAGGGTGCTGCCATAATGGAGATGGCGAGTAGATCGATAGACAGAGATATTGCGAATTAGGTGGTCACGGAGTTATATAACAATAAATTATCGTATAAGAATATAATATACCCAAAGCGTCTAAGATTTAGGCTTTATTGCCGTCCTATTTTATTCATAGCTTCGTTGAAATTCCTTGCAATAGGCCGACTATTACGCGTCATTTCGCCTCGTTATGGATAAAATATGACAGGCACTAAACACCTAAATCTTAAACGTTTTGGGTATATATTTGAAAAGAATATAGGCAGGCAGGAATGATAGGTAAGTTACTTGATTTTCGACCATTTTGTCAAAGGAGAGAGCGGTTTGAAAATTTTTACCATTCCGGGGATTCATGCTCTGATGTTGTTATTCTCCGCTAATAAAGTTACTGGGTAAAAAGATGTCGAATATGCTTTCTCGCTGGGTCTTCGTGGTTATTTTTCTGTTTTCCGGTATTTCTGGATTGATCTATGAATCTATATGGACACATTATCTTAAGCTCTTTTTAGGGCATGCCGCCTATGCGCAAACCTTGGTACTGGCAATTTTTATGGGTGGACTGGCCTTGGGCGCATTTATGTGTGGTCGCTATGTTCAGCGATGGCCAAAAGTTCTGCTTTATTATGCCTATGTTGAGGCATTTGTAGGAATCGCAGCTCTTATTTTTCACCCATTGTTTTTGCAGTTTGTAGATATTAGTTTTGACCGTGTAATACCCTCCCTAGACAATGCCATTGCTATTAATGCTTACAAATGGGGGGCGGCGGCATTGTTAGTATTGCCCCAGTCAATATTATTAGGGATGACCTTTCCATTGCTAACGGCAGGTATTACTCGCCTCTATCCAAAAAAAGTAGGGGAGTCCGTGGCAATATTGTATTTTTCAAATAGTCTAGGAGGGGCGATCGGTGTTTTATTAAGCGGATTTATTCTAATAAAAACGATTGGATTACCGGGTACGATAATGATGGCCGGTAGTATAAACATCGCATTAGCTATTGTGGTTGTTTTTTTAGTCAAACGGTTTAATTTGACACGTCACTGTACACTCGATACGACTAATGAGCTGACGGTAGAAAGCTCACGCGAACTCCCGAATACCTCGAAATTTCCTCCAGTACCGTTGTTCTTACTTGTTGCATTTTTTACCGGCGTTGCTTCATTCATGTATGAATTGAGCTGGATACGTATGTTGAATCATGTATTGAGTAGTTCTACGCATGCCTTTGAGTTGATGCTGAGCGCCTTTATCACCGGATTGGCACTAGGTGGATTGTGGATACATCGCAGGATCCAATTTATCGACAGTGTGTTATATCTGGGTGGCCTACAGATTGCCATGGGCATAGCGGCTTTACTATCACTCATACTATTTGGTTACAGTATAGATATTACAGCGTGGTTGGTGACAAATTTAGATAAAACTGAGAGCGGATACTGGTTGTTTAATATAGGTAGCCAAGGTGTCGCATTTCTCATTATGTTACCGGCAACGTTTTTCGCCGGTACGACATTACCATTAATCACCTATACGTTAATCAAGATTCAACGATCGGAGAAAAGCATTGGTTATGTCTATGGGGTAAACACCTTGGGGGCAATCATCGGTATACTCATCGTGACCCATATTGGCTTTAGCCTGTTAGGATTGAAGGGTGTGCTCATGGCGGGCGCCTTGATTGATCTCGTTTTGGGCTTAATAATTGTCTGGTATTACGTATTTAATAAAAGTATCACACATTTTAAATTTCAAATTAACGTTGCCGTTAGTATCATTATTTTCCTTGGAGTTGGCTGGTTTGTTGAATTGGACAAACTGGAAATGGCATCGGGTGTATTTCGTACTGGGAAAACACTCGACCCGGTCGAGACAAAAATGCTGCAAAGTATAGACGGTAAGACTGCCAGCATCTCAATGTTCTCAATTAACGATAATAAATATGTACTCAGTACGAATGGGAAACCCGACGCTGGATTAACCATGAGTCAAGAAGGTCGTTACCGAAATCCAGACGAATCGACTATGATTCTAATGGCAGCCATCGCCATGTTAATGAAACCAGACGCCGAGACAGTCGCCAATATTGGTATGGGTTCAGGGCTGACGACACATATCCTGCTGAGTACAAATAATATTAAAAAAGTCGATACGATCGAGATAGAAAAGGCAGTCATCGAAGTTTCAAAGGGTTTTCTGCCTCGTAATCGCTATGCCTACGAAGACCCTCGAAGTTTGATTCACATCGAAGACGCTAAGACTTTTTTCTCAAGTCATAATAAAAAATACGATATCATTATGTCTGAGCCTTCAAACCCCTGGGTCAGCGGAGTATCCGGTCTCTTTAGTCGCGAGTTTTATCAGCATATAAAGCGCTATTTACATAAAGATGGTTTGTTTGTGCAATGGTTGCAACTATATGAAATAGACCTCAATGTAGTTTCCTCAGTATTTAAAGCCGTCGCCGCAGAGTTTGACGATTTTGTGGTCTATGCGCCGACTTTCGGAGATATTTATATAATCGCTAATAACAATACTAAAAAGTTTCCTTTACCCAGCCGCTTATTTGCAGATCCACGTTTTACAGATGAATTAGCCAGTATTCATGTCAAGCAGATTCAAGATATCGCTATTCGGTATTTGGGGGATAAGAAGACTATTATGCCGCTAATGCAATCTTTTCCGCTACCCGAAAATACGGATTATTATCCCGTCATAGACCAACAAGTTGCGAAAACATTATTCCTAAACAAAAATGCGATGTCATTGACCACCCTATCGAAGCAGCCTCTGCCGGTATTGGAGTTGTTGGGTGATCAGGTACACCAGTTTCAAGATACTGCCGTAGAGCCGGTGGCGGTATTCCCAAAATCGATAGATGTGCGCCGCGCAGTAATGATTAAAGACAATATTCTGGGTGATAGGCCAAAAAGCAGCGATCATGAATTAGTTCGACCCGTGAGTGATTCGATACAGTCGTTATTTTTTAATTGTAATCAATTACCAAGTCATGGTGACCGAGTCTTTGTGCTTTTTCAATTTGCGACAAAAACTCTGGCCTATTTGTCTATTCAGGAAAATAATTTATTGTGGGAGAAATTGAGGGCACAACAATGTGTACAGCGATGGTCGCCTTACGAACAGCAGTGGTTTCAGTTTATTTCCGCCATCGGAAATAGGAATGCTGAGAATATATTTCAGCTAAGTCAGCAGTTACTCAACGCGCAACAACCGACCACATTAACGCGTCGAAAATATCTTGTGGCGGCGACAATGTTGTCTGCGATTGCGCGTGATGATCGGGTCTTTGCCAAGGCTAGCTGGGAACGCTATCGAGAGGAGCTCTATCCCAATAAAGCCATGCCTAGTTTATTGTTTCAGCTATTGTCTCAACATGCACAACTATAGTGCTGCGTGCTAGCGACAACCTGTAAATTCGACCAATATGGTCTATACTGAAAGCGGTTATTTTGTAACCAGCCTTCTTTTTGATCTAGAATACCCTAGCGATACATCCGTACTCAGTTTCACCCATGGATTAATTGTACCCTTAACAGGAGAAAATTATGAGCAGCAGATTAATCTGCAAGGACGATGCGATAGTCGTATTCGGCCTTATTGTCATATGTGCTGTAATTGTTGTTGTGGTAGCAACTGTCCTGTAAGTGATTGATAGTTGGTTAAATATCGAAAATAGGTTAATAATTATCGTGATAATTAAGTCGTGCAATATTTTGCACGACTTTCTTCATGGCGTGGCGTTAATAGCAATATAGATTACATGGTTATTGGTCGCTCTATTAACGATGGATATTCGGATGGATAAAGGCTCCATCGCTGGATATTATATTCCGAATAAAAATACCAAAAGAAAAGTCCATGGAGTCTTGTCTGCTGTCTTTTCGCTTCGATCATTTTCTTCCCGATTGCGCTGACGTACTCGTGTAAAGCTGATACCCTATATCGCATTCGCCTAGTGATAATTGTCATGCGTAATGCATGGACCGTTAATTATCGGTAATGGCAGCAAATCTAGGTTTAACCTAATTTAATACGAGAAGTAGAAGTTCACAGTGACGATCAAAGATAGATCTAAATCTCTGCTACATTTTGTCCTGCAAGTGGGTCGTCATTATTTGCGAGACCGATGTTTTGAAGCATCGGGAAATCTTGCGTTTACCACCGTATTATCCATTATACCTATTACTATAATTGTAGTATCGATATTATCAAAATTTAATGGCATAAGTCAGGCAACAGATAAATTTCAAAATTTCCTATTCGAAAATTTAGTCCCCAGTGTTGCAGAAGATGTCATTAATTATTTTCCACAATTAATATCGTCCACAGACAAAATCACTGCCTGGAGTTTAATTTTTCTATTGGTGACCGCCGTGCTATTGTTGAGATCGATAGATGACGCAATTAATACGATTTGGCAGCTCGATGAAAAGGCCAATAAATCCATACGGTTACACTATTATATTTTGGTTATTGTGATAGCGCCGGTCTTATTGGGATTAAGCTTCTCATTGACATCCATTGTCAATTTCTCAGTGTATATTAAAACGATACCTGTCATGCACGATGCTGAGCGTTACTTGCTCGGGGTGGTTCCTCTGCTACTTAGTACAGTCGCATTTACTCTGTTATATAAGTTTTCACCAAGGAAATACGTATCGATAAAAAATGCAGGCATTGGTGGTTTCATAGCTGCTTTGCTTTTTTATATGGCAAAATATCTTTTTACGATTTACATTTCGAGCTTTCCAAATTATCAAATAATCTACGGTGCGTTGTCTTTTTTCCCGATTTTTTTAATCTGGATCTATATTTCGTGGTCAATAATACTGCTCGGCGCGGAGATTAGCCATTCTCTCTGGGAAGGGGAAAATAAAAAAATAAAAACTATGGAGGAAGCAAAGGGGAAAAAATTAGTCGAATTGTAAGCGCATTTTTCGGTTTACCTGCCGTACTCTCTTTTTTGCACGGCTGTTTCCTTTTTTCGCGGATGATTTATACCATTTTATCGCTTCAGCAAAATCGACGTCTACACCCTTACCATTTTCGTACATATTGCCGACGATATACATGGACTCAGCGTCGCCATTCGAAGCCAATGCCGAGTGATATTCAAATAACTTCTGACTAATTAGATTGTCGGGTGTAATAGGGATAGCGGCTAACAGCAGGATGAAGAATACAAAAAAACGGACTAACATGGTCGGATACTATTTCATGTTTGATTTGCTATACATCTGATTATTATCGTAGCAATGTTGAGCGGTATGTTAAATATAATGCTTCAAAGAAGCGATTAATTTTCGGTATGACACTGTCTCATATGCTTTAAAGCGTTTAAAGCTATCAATACTTTCATCACTATCATTATAAGAGCTTTAGTGATTTTCTAACGGGACAGCTATGTGGCCATTGAAGATACTACGAGCGGCCAACAATGGCAAGTAATATATACCCAAAGCGTCTAAGATTTAGGCTTTATCGCCGTCCTATTTTATTCATAGCTTCGTTGAAATTCCTTGCAATAGGCCGACTATTTCGCGTCATTTCGTCTCGCTATGGATGAAATATGACAGGCACTAAACACCTAAATCTTAGACGCTTTGGGTATATTTTCAACCTGTTTCTAAATAATTCAGAGATCGAATCCTCGAAGGTGTCTACTTTCGTAAATATGCATTATGAATTCGATCTACAATGATTCAAAAAAATGCTGTAAATCGTCAGATATCTTCTTTGTACGGGTTCAGACGGCAAGCGGGCGGCACATACTTATAAGTAATACGAATTCTGGGTGGTTAAATTCCTGAATATATTCATAATAAATAAGCATGCACACATAAGAAATAATTATAAGTGGTGGCGGGAATTAAGTGCGCGTGCAGCTATTAGTGACCTTTTTTCAATGATTTAAGACGCTGATTGACTAATCAATGGTCTAAATTATTTGTCTTTATTTCCGTTATAATGAGGATTGAACTACTTTATTTACGGCCTATTCGATTTACCGGTAAGTATTTAATACATGAAGAAAGCAACAAATAGACATTTATATTTTGTAAACGCGCCCACTGATATTTTCTTTATTGGTGGTGCCTCGTTTTTGTTGTATTTTGGTTTGATGTTTTTCTATAGCGATATACGCACGCCGGAAATTATTACCGCTGGCGTCATATTATCTTGGTTGATTAATTGGCCCCATTTTTCCATGTCAACTTACCGGCTATATCAGAATAAAGCGAATATTCGGCGTTATCCGTTCACCGCCTACGCCATTCCGATTATAGTATTTTGCGGGGTGATTTTATCGTTTAAATACCCGTTAATCGTAGCGCCTATATTTATAAAATTGTTTATGATTTGGTCGCCATACCATTTCGCAGGTCAAACCATCGGGATTACATTTGTTTATGCGATGCGAGCTGGGATAAACCTGACGACTTTAGAGAAAAAAGTTTTTGCCTATTTTATTTTCCTGACATTTTTTGTATCGACGATTCGAGCGGAGGTATCTCGAGAAGGCTACAGTTTTTACAGTATTAAATATCCTAGTTTTGCGGTTCCGCAATGGATTGCGGATATTGCCGAATATGGTCTTTGGCTTTCACTGTTTGCCCTAGCCATTCTCGTGGTGAGATGGAGTTATAAAAATAAACAATTTCTTCCTCTTATTGTGATATTACCGGCTGCGACCCAGTATTTGTGGTTTATACAATCCGTCTACAAGCCTTCTTTTCAAGAGTTTGTACCGATGTTACATAGTTTACAATATATAATTATCGCTTGGGGTCTACAGCTAAAAGAAAAAATTGATATTAAAAAAATTACGCCTTCGCGAAAATATGTCGTATGGGAAACTGCGAGATGGCTTTCGATAAACTTCGTAGGTGGCGTAATTCTGTTTTTTATGTTGCCCAAGATCGGCTCGCTATTGAATTTTTCCGCCTTTTTTTCTATCGCAGTGGTTTTTGCGGCAGTACAAATACATCATTTTTTCGTAGATGGTGTGATATGGAAACTACGTAATAGTGCTGTTGCCCATCCTCTTACCATGACCCTTGGTGATTTGACGGGGAAGAATAAAGAACCCTATCAATCATGAAATGGTTGTTTTTTTTCCTGTTGTGCTATTGTAACTTACAAGCAGGTATTGTATTTGCGGAGTCGGAAATCAAAAATAGTCAGTTATTCACTACGCCAAAATTAACCGATAGAATTGTGTTCTCGACACGTGAGGGAGATTTAGTATTTGTATTATACGGGAATTTTGCACCGGTAACGGTTTCACATTTTAAACGTTTGGTCGAATTGAGGCTCTATGAAAAAGTATATGTCGCTCGCGTTATTAAGGACTTTGTATTTCAATTTTCGGAAATAATCAAGTCGGAAGAACAATTATCTGATTCTGAAAAAAAGGCATTGCTGCCCGTAAAATCGGAATTTAGCACAAAAATTAGACATTTACGTGGTGTGCTTAGCATGGCTCATAGAAACGGTGAGCCCGATAGCGCAGTGAGCTCATTCTCTGTGATTCTGGGTAATGCGACACATCTTGACGGCAAGTATACAATTTTTGGCGAATTGGAAAGTGGTTGGAATGTCATCAACAAAGTGATGGTATCTTCAATTAATGGTGTCGCGCCAGCAACGCGCTTGATTGTAGACCGGGCATATGTTGTGACAGATGTTGAAGAATATTATAAAAATCATCCAAGAGACACAGACACCTATTTGCCACCAAAGATCAAGGCTGTGAGACCGAAAAGTAGTGTCAGACAGCAGCAGATTATTCGGGAAAATTCGAATTTGTTAATGGCAATTACTGCCTTAACAGTAATGATTGTTTTGCTTGGTATTGTGGCATTAATTTTTCACACGAAATTAAGTAAAGCACACTTAAGGTCGCTGATTATATTGATGTTGTTAGTCGCTGGGTTTTCGCTACTCGTGCAATTATTTTCTATGAAGCAAGACTTTGAATGGTTTGC
>JBGMRO010000087.1:0-10366 GCA_048061555.1 Thiohalomonadales bacterium
CGAATTACGAATTACGAATTACGAATTACGAATTACGAATTACGAATTACGATTTTCCATAGGAATAAGTACGGTAAATTTACTTCCGTTACCCCATTCACTTTCTACCCAAATTTTCCCATTGTGTCGTTCGACTATTTCTTGGTTGATAGTTAGACCTAAGCCCATGCCTGAATTATCGATAGCATCGGGGTGGTTGATTTGATGAAATTGGGAAAAAATGTCGTTTAGCTGGTTGTTGGGAATGCCGCTACCCGTATCGCTAATCTGTACCCTTACCATGGAATGGTTAATGGATACATTGGTAACGTCATGTATCAAATGTGTTAGCGAAATAGCATTGACATCTATAGGAGCTTGTAACCACTTAGCATAAATATTATGACTAGGCGGGTCAAAGTTATCATCGGCGGTAATCGTTGCAATCGACAACCGGGGTATCGGAAAACACATTTTCTCTATTTGGTGTATGTGGATACTGGTATCGGTATTAATATCCAGAATTAACGCCGATGTCCTGCGACCGAACAAATATAAATGTTGCTGCAATTGATCGAGATCATGAAATGTGTGCAGGGTGATCTCTAGTTCTTCGGCGACCTGCTCATAGTTATCGATGGTTTCTTTATTATTGGAAAATAGTATCAATTCTGCCCAATGTTTTGTGATATCGACCACCACCTCGACCTCACCTTGATCGGTGTAGTTGAGTGCGTTTGATAATGTATTAAAGATAAGCTGATTGAGTTTGTTTTTATCGCCCAGTATGCTTGTCGGTGCCGATGTGAATTCACAATGAAGTTTAATATTTTTTGCGTCGTACGCAGATTGGACTTCATTAATGGTATCTTTTACGAGCTGAGACATATCAATCGTGGATGGATACCAATCTCCGTCACATACGTTGAGTTTTTGCAACTCAAGCAAGTCTGTAATGAGTCCGGTCATGCGAGAAGTTTCGGTCTCGATATTCTTAAAAAAACGTGCCCTGTCTTCCGCATCGATGGCGTCAAAATCTTCCCGCAAGATCTCTGCAAACCCCTTTATCGAGGTTAGTGGTGTCCTGAATTCGTGAGAAACTATTGATATTAACTTGTCGAGCGCGACGTTTGATTGTTTTAGTTTGTAGTGTACGTTATTTAGCGCTGAGTTCTGTAATTCTTCGCGACGCTCGAAATTTTCGTTGATGCGTTGTAGATGTTTGTGCTGCCGATGCAGGCTGTTATTGCGAGTTTGAACGATCAGGTCCAAGGTCTTGTTCTTTCGAACCAGTCTTTTTACCTGGAACCTAGATTCGATTAATTGGTCGATACGTTGTTGTATTAATTCAATATTAAAGGGTCTACTGATAAAGTCGACGGCACCATACTGAAAGGCGATTAATTTACATTCTTGGCTGGCATCTTCGGACAATATGATGACGTCCGTGTTTTCGAGTTCACTGGTATCCTGTAATTTGCGCAGTACGTCCAGACCATTCATACGAGGTAATCTAAGTTCAAGCAAAACCAGGTTTGGCTGGTGCAAATGAAAATTACTAAGGGCATCAATGGGATTGTTAAAACTAATGACTTGCTGATAACCACTATCACGTAACATGGTTTCCAAAATCGCACGTCTCTCTACACTATCATCGATAAGGACGATTTTGAACCAATCCAAATTGGGTTGCTGATATTTAACTGTATTCATAGGGCTACCGGTGTGCACTAATACGATGTTGCCAGGGGACAGTACGTGTAGGCTATATATCGGCAAGAACACAGTGTTATTTAACAGATAATTCGTTTTCAAGGCGAATTTTACCTTCTGCCGCAGACGTGCGAGTTTAGGGTATCAAGGGGATGGATTATCCGATTAGCAAAGTTGGTAAAATTTGGTAGTATAAACCTGGATTAAACATCGCAGTAGCCCATGATTAAAAGGACAAATAATGCCGCAATATAGATCGAGAACGACTACGCAGGGTCGCAATATGGCAGGTGCCAGGGCCCTATGGCGCGCCACTGGTATGACCGATGACGATTTTTCTAAACCCATTATCGCTATCTCTAATTCTTTCACCCAGTTTGTCCCAGGACACGTACATTTAAAGGACATGGGACAATTAGTGGCACGTGAAATAGAGGCGCACGGCGGCGTGGCAAAAGAGTTTAATACCATTGCGGTCGATGACGGAATCGCCATGGGTCATGGCGGTATGTTGTATTCTCTACCTTCACGGGAGTTAATTACCGATTCGGTTGAATATATGGTCAATGCCCATTGTGCCGATGCCCTGGTCTGTATCTCGAATTGTGACAAAATTACCCCTGGTATGCTCAATGCGGCGTTACGGCTGAATATACCTACTATATTTGTTTCCGGTGGTCCGATGGAATCCGGTAAGAGTGTTATACAGGGGCAGGAAGTTCACCTAGATTTGGTCGATGCCATGGTCGCTGCGGCAAATCCTGAGGTCAGTGATGAAGATACACTGACAATGGAGCGTTCCGCCTGCCCGACCTGTGGTTCCTGCTCTGGGATGTTTACCGCAAATTCCATGAATTGCCTGGTTGAAGTGCTGGGTTTAGGCTTACCAGGGAACGGTAGCCTATTGGCGACACATGCCGACCGTAAAGCGCTATTTCTACAGGCTGGTAGGACGATTGTCGATCTCGCTAAGCGATATTATGAGCAGGATGACATGTCCACTCTGCCTCGCTCTATTGCGACCTTTGAAGCCTTTGAGAATGCCATTACCCTGGATATCGCAATGGGAGGCTCTACCAATACGATCCTGCACTTGCTGGCAGCGGCGCACGAAGCAAAAGTTGATTTTTCGATGGCCGATATCGATCGCTTGTCTCGAAAGGTGCCTCACTTGTGCAAAGTGGCGCCGAGTACACAAAAATATCACATGGAAGACGTACATCGTGCCGGTGGCATCATGGCGTTATTGGGTCAACTGGATAACGCGGGCCTGTTGCACACCGGAATCCCTACTGTGCATAGTCGATCCATGCAAGAGGCGCTAGAGAAATGGGATATCTCGCGTAGCGAGGATGAACAGGCGCTGACCCTTTATAGTGCTGGGCCCGGTAATGTGCCGACGCAGCAGGCTTTTAGTCAAGCCAAGCGCTGGCCGAGCCTGGATTTAGATAGAGAAAACGGCTGTATTCGCAACCAAGCGAATGCCTACAGCAAGGACGGTGGATTGGCCGTGTTATATGGAAATATCGCCTTAGACGGTTGTGTGGTGAAAACGGCGGGCGTGGACGAGAGTATTTTGACCTTTACCGGGCCGGCTAAGATTTTTGATAGTCAGGATGCCGCCGTCGAGGCGATATTAGCCGATCAATTAGTGGCAGGTGAAATTGTTATTATACGATATGAGGGCCCACGTGGCGGGCCGGGTATGCAGGAGATGCTCTACCCGACGAGCTACATAAAGTCGAAAGGTCTGGGCAAAAAGTGTGCACTTATAACCGATGGTCGCTTTTCAGGTGGTAGTTCTGGTTTGTCTATCGGGCATGTATCGCCAGAGGCCGCCGAAGGTGGTGCGATAGGTTTGCTAAAAGACGGAGACTCGATTCAGATCGATATCCCCAATCGAAGTATTAATGTGCAATTGACGGAGCAGGAGCTGGATAGCAGACGCGAGATTATGGAGGCCAGTGATACCCCATGGCGGGCCGTAGGTCGACAGCGACAAGTATCTGCGGCCTTGCAGGCCTATGCCGCATTGACGACCTCGGCGTCTCGCGGCGCGGTTCGGGATGTCTCGCAATTAATACGGAAATAGGGGGCTACCACGATGAACGGGATTTTGGACGGAGCTTGGGCAATAACAATCCGAGCAGTACGCCAATGAGTATCACGCCCGCACCATTAATGAACCATTCTTTTTTGTCATCGTCGCGTAGCGAGAGTAGATCGGATGCTAGAGATTTGATCTGACTTTGTAGGGAGTCAGTCTCTGCGGTAAGTTCGCTGTTTTCCGTAGAGATTCTGACTGCGTCCGCTGAAATTATTTTGAGTTTTTTGTGTGCGTCCTGTAGCTGCGTAAAATTTCCTTCAAGTTGTTGATACTTTAAACGAAGTTTTTGTTGTCGGCTGGTCAATTTGGTGATTGATTTATCTTTTTCGAGGTTGAGTGCCTTGGCCTGCTGCAATAATTTGTTTGCTTCTTTGAGTTTAACCTTAGCAACGGGAGATTTTTGTAGATAGATAGTTAAAATCCACCCAGTAAGCCCTTTTGTGGTACGTACTTGGCTATATTTTCCTTTTTTACCGAGCAATTCTAGCGCGGTGCCACTACGGACATTCTTTATGATCTTATCTTTGTTCGTACGTCCAGCACGTATCCTAACCACTTGGTGATCGGTGATATAACGCATGGATTTCTCCGGCTTTAGCTCTGCAGTGCCGCCTAGGGAGTAAATACCAATTCCGGCGAGTACTACCAGTATTTTTGTAACTAATTGATAATTAATATTAATCATGCTGCCTCTGCATAGCTGTCAATAATTTCCAGGATACTGTGCCGCAAATAGGTCATGCTGCTTCCGCTCAAAAAAGCAACAATAGTGCCTGTGCTCGAGCGAGATTCAACGGATGTGTTAGGTCCAAGGACATATTTTTGGTATCAGTCTAATAGCGGCAGTAGAGCCAAATAGTTGTGTTTCTTTTTAACAAAGGTCCACGATCCCTAAAGTAAAATTGACCTTGCCTGCTGGGTAAGATACATTTCACGCTAATACTCGCGGCTGTAGGTGGGGAGCGGATAACTTATAATATATAATATATAGTTAGCGGCTAAAGTCGGCGACTAAATTCAGCGAAATAAGATACAAATCTATAACTTGTACATTTTGGCCAGTGCGCCTAAGTGGCCGCTGCATTGGGTTACTGGTAGAATAAATGCTGGCAGGGGTGGATTCATACAATAAGAGTTAATGTCCAAAAAGAAGGATAATAGGGTTATGATAAAAAGAATGAATTTTATGGCAGTTATGATGGGGATCGCAATTTATACCGGGGCTGTTATGGCGGAACAGAATCAGCCCATCGCAGGGGGAATGAATGTAAAAGACGGTAGCGCCAAGGCCGGCAAAACCAAATCTGAATTGTGTCAGGGTTGCCATGGGGTCAACGGTATGAGTATCGATCCGACTACTTTTCCAAACTTGGCGGGTCAATATGCAGGCTACATATTCAAACAGGTACAGGACTTTCAGCTAGGCAATCGTAACGACGATACAATGAGTGCGATGGCCGCGACGGTCACTAGTCTTGATGATCTGCGCGACATTGCTCTGTATTTTTCAACCCAGAAACAGATGAAGGGTAAACCCAGTAGTAATTCTAAACTGGTGAGTCGTGGTAAGGAGCTGTTCTTGAAAGGTAATCCACGTACGGGATTATATGGCTGTGTGAACTGCCATGGAAAGAATGGTAAGGGTAAGAGTAAGACCAATTCATTGTTCCCGGTTATTGGCGGCCAGACAAAGGCTTATATTATAAAACAGCTCACTGACCTGAAATCGGGTGCACGCAAGAATGATCCCGCGCGCATGATGGGCAATATCGCCAAGAAACTTAGCGATACCGACATCAAGGCAGTGGCGGAGTATGTCTCAGGTTTGTAAAGATAGGTTCGAGGTTCGAGGTTCGAGGTTTTAGGATCTAGGATCTAGGATCTAGGATCTAGGTATATAAAAAGCGCGCTCTCACTAGTCCATGTAAGGGGTCGCTGAGGGCGTTTTTTTATGGTGTTCCAATAGGACGGTATTTCGATGTACGTCTGCTTTGATCTAGCTCAATCTTGGCACGCTAGAATTGTGCTAAGATTTATTTAGGAGGCTGCAGGATGATAGGCTATAAAAAAATATTAGTGGCTGTAGATCTGACCGAATCCGCCTCGACCGTCATCAATAAGGCGTTACAAGTTATTGCTAACGATCTCGATTACCTCGAAATATTGCATGTCATCGATTATCTCCCGTATATGGGGTTTGGTGAAGGCGCCTTGATTAATCCTAGTTATGAGATTCCCACGGAAGAAATTATGGGCAATGCCCGCACTAGTTTAGAAAAAGTGTTGGCTAATAAATCTATTAAAAATTACAATCTAAGTATCGAAATAGGAAATGCGGCAAGCGAGATAGTGCGTTACGCCGATGAGCATACTGCCGATTTGATCGTGATGGGGTCCCACGGTCGACATGGTGTCAAATTATTATTGGGTTCATGTGCTAACGCCGTACTACACCATGCACATTGTGATGTACTAGCAGTTCGTATTACGGACGGATAGCCCCACGATAATCCTACACTAATTACCGATGTAGTCAGAGATGAGCCTGATTTCTGCATCGGTGTACAGTTTGGCTTGTCGTGATAGATTGCTTGAGGGACGGGTGCCGTCGCGAAACGCTTTCAACGCTATTTCTAATTCATGGGTCTTATAATGAGAAATGTTGGGTCCGATGCTGATATAGCTACCGGTTAAACCGTGGCAGTTGCTGCACGAGTTACTTAATATTACCGCTTGCTCTATATCACTTTTATCACTTTTCTGCGTGTCTATTTCAACTTCTACAGCATCGGATGTGTCTTCGTTTACGTCCTCCTTAGCAATTGCTACAGGCTCAAGCAGCAATCCGAAAGCAATGCCGACAATGCAATAAATTCGCATCATGTCTAGTCCTTTACCTTTGCTGTTAAATTGTTGTGTATAGGTCTCTGGATAAACAATACCAATTTACATCGTCCCTCGGTTAAGCATAGTTGGTGTATGCCACAGGGCAAGATTTTACGCCAAATTCTTTAATAAAAATTGACATAGGTCAATCTGCGCATTTTCCAGTTTGTGTTACCGATGTAGCATTGATTACAGCATCCGTTGGGAAAGCGACGAGATGTTGTAAGTCCAATCGAATTGCTATTTTTTCTCCGATCGAATGGTCAAGGTGGCTCGGAAATAACGAGAGTAGAGTGCTTCCGGTCGACAGCTTTAGGGTATATAAAATTTCCGCGCCCTTGAAGGCCTTGTGTACAATTTCGCCCAATAATTGACTATCGTGATCGGCGACAACATCATCGGGTCGAAACAAAACTTTAACTTTAGTACCTTTTGGCCATGGGTAGGCACGGTCACCTTTTATAATGCCGAACTCGGTGTCCAAGCTATCGGGTGACAATACGGTGGCGTCAACAAACATGCCTTGACCGATAAAGTCGGCCACGAAAAAATCGTTGGGTTCGTGGTAGACATTAAACGGTGTATCCCACTGTAGTATTTGGCCATTATTCATTATGCCTATATGGTCACCCATGGCAAACGCTTCGTCTTGATGGTGCGTCACTAGGATTGCAGTGGCACCGTGTTGTTGTAGGATCTCTTTTACGGCTTGGCCCAGCTGTTCACGTAGTTCTACGTCTAGATTCGAAAAGGGTTCGTCCATCAATATGAGCTTTGGTTTTGCGGCTAAGGCGCGTGCCAATGCCACCCGCTGTTGTTGACCGCCTGACAATTCATGTGCGTATCGTGATGAAAATTCCGACATGTCTACCACGTTAAGCAATTGTTTGATCCTAGCCTGTTTATCCACGAGGGAGATATTACGTATGCCGAAACCGATATTTTCTGCGATTGTCATGTGCGGAAACAAGGCGTAATCTTGAAATACCATGCCAAATCCGCGTAACTCTGGCGCCAAATTATAACCGGCTCGCGAGATGACTTTATGGTTATAATGTATTTCGCCATTGTGGATAGGCTCAAGTCCTGCGATAGCACGTAGTACGGTAGTCTTACCACAGCCACTCTGGCCTAGCAGGCAGGCAATCTCACCTGGGTTGACATGAAAACTCAGGTCCCGCACGATAGATTGCTGGCTATAGCGGCACTCTATGGATTTAACGTCGATAAGACTGGTCATTAGGTCATTACGCTAATAGGAATTCCAGTAAGGCCTTGCACGAATAAAGTCGATTTTCGGCTTCATCCCATACCACGCTGTTTTTGCTATCCATTACCTCGCTAGAGACTTCTTCACCGCGGTGGGCCGGCAAACAATGCATAAACAGGGCATCGTTTTTGGCCAGTTGCATTAAATCATTGGTGATCTGAAATTTCGCAAAGGCTTTTTTGCGTTTTGCCTGTTCTTCTTCCTGACCCATGCTAGACCAAACATCGGTCACGACCAAATCGGCATTCTGTATCGCTACGCTAGGCTCGTTGCAGAGGTGGACATAGTCTTTCGCGCTAGCGACGATCTTAGGGTCGGGGGTGTAGTCCTTAGGTGTCGCTATGTTCAAGTGAAAGTTTGCTAGCTTCGCTGCATTGATATAGGAATGGCACATATTATTGCCATCACCTATCCAGGCGACTGATTTTCCTTCGATAGTATCCCTGTGTTCCATATACGTTTGTAAGTCAGCCAATAATTGGCAGGGGTGATATTGGTCCGTCAAGGCATTAATAACCGGCACAGTGGCGTACTCCGCAAACCGTTGGATAATGCCATGGTCAAAGGTACGGATCATGATGATATCGACCATACGTGACAATACCCTGGCTGAATCTTCGATGGGTTCGCCCCTGCCTAATTGGGTATCTTTTGGTGATAAAAAAATCGCATGTCCGCCCAATTGTGTCATGCCAGTTTCAAAGGATACTCGCGTACGGGTCGATGATTTATCAAAAACCATGGCCAACGTTTTATTGAGCAGTGGTTGATGTACCTGTCCGGCCTTGTATTTTATTTTCGACGCGATCGCATTGTTGAGTAGCTGTTTCAACTCTGCTGCGCTCAAATCATTCAGTGTTAAAAAATGACGGTTTACCATAATAGATCCATTTTAATAGGGGTAATGTAGATTGCTTAGCCTGTCAGGCCGCGACTCGAATTGTACTGGTAATTAGACCAACTATTTTTTCTACGATAGCATCTGCTTCGTCATTACTCAAAATTAGTGGCGGTAACAAACGAATGACACGGCTTGCGGTCACATTAAGGAGTATACCTTGCGCTAATCCGCGGTTGACCAATTCCGCACAAGGTTGCTCTAACTCGATACCGATTAATAGGCCCTGGTTTCTGATTTCTACGACCAAACGGTTATCTCTGAGTCCCAACTCTAGCCCATTCCGGATACGTTCACCCAGTTCCATTGCGCGATTTACCAGGTCATGCTCCTCTATACTATCGATAACAGCGCTTGCGGCGGCACAGGCTAAAGGATTACCGCCAAACGTGGAGCCGTGATTTCCGGGTTGAAATACCTCCGCCGCGGCAGCTTTCGCCAGACAAGCACCTATGGGTACACCATTAGCTAAACCTTTGGCCAGGGTCATGACATCGGGCGTAATCCCGCAATGTTGGAAGCTAAACCATTTCCCGCTCCTACCCAGACCCGTTTGAATCTCATCAAGGATCAACAGCCATCCTTGCCGATCGCAGAGCATACGTAGTGATGCCAAGTAATCATCTGCGGGTATGTTAATACCGCCTTCCCCTTGAATGGGCTCGACCATTATTGCCACGATGTTATTCTTGCTCTCTGCAAGACCCTCGATGGCAGGTATGTCGTTATAAGGAACGTGTATAAATCCACCGACTAGCGGTTCAAAACCGGCCTGTATTTTAGGATTACCGGTTGCACTGAGTGTCGCGAGTGTACGCCCGTGAAAACTGTTATGGGTGGTGACAATCGTCGGGTTCTCGATGCCTTGTTGGTGCCCATATAGACGAGCCAATTTTATTGCGGCCTCGTTCGCCTCTGCACCCGAGTTACTAAAAAACACTCGATCCATTGCCGATAAGCGGATGAGTTTTTCAGCCAAGCGCCTTTGCTGGGTAATCATATACAGATTAGAAGTATGTATAAGTAGGCCGGCTTGCCGCGCCACGGCCTCGGTGACAGCAGGGTAGTTATGACCAAGGCCAGTGACAGCGATACCGCATAAAGCATCTAAATATTTTTTACCATGCTTGTCCCATAGCCATGCCCCTTGACCGTGTTCAAACTCAATATCTTGAGGGCTATATGTTTTCATGAGTGAATCAGACATTTGTCTATTTTCTCGTATTTGTTTTTGCGTAAACATATTTCGTGTAAACTAAAATAGAGACACTTTATCACTAAAAAAGTGCCCCCCGACATTGGTCGGCCCCTAAAAAAAGCAGCCCCTCTAAAATAGAAATGGCAGTCCCGAGAGGACCGCCATATACCAAAGAGGGTAGTATATCCTAACTAGCGCCTTACGCAATGGCGGCCAAAGAATTTGCGAAGGGCGTAGTGTTTTACCTAATCAAGTCAAAATGTTACTATGCTGGCTTTTATTTAGCCATCGAGCCCATAGTTCGTAAACTGGCGT
>JBGMRO010000088.1:0-10326 GCA_048061555.1 Thiohalomonadales bacterium
AAATTAAGAAACACTAATATGCTGCGCTTTAAAAAATCGGTACGCCTTTTGGCCAAGGATGGCCTTATGCTGCGAATGCATGGATGCATTAGAGCAGTCGATCTTGGAGAAATATTCTCGTTTGTGGACGGGCACTAGTTTATCACCGTGGCGATTTGATTAAAAAACGATCAAATTGTCAGGTTAGATTCGAGTGCTCATGAACTGTGTTAATATGTCCATACCCGCCGCACACAGGTATTCTCACTTAAAAAATTATGGAGGCATCGGGGTAAGTTGTATATTTTCAGGGGGGCCGGTCCCATAAAAAAAGAGCAAAAGCTAAACTATGGGTATATGGCGAAAAAGGCTGTACGGCTCTTCATACTGCCCTCTATACTGTTCTCCATAAGAAATAGCATCACTTATGCTTGTACTTAAATTAAAGGTATCGAGCATGGGAAAAATAATAGTCCTGGTGTGCATGCTAATATCTTTCAGTCAAACTCTGGTTGCGGCGCTACCGGCTAGTGCTTGGTATTTCACTTACAGTTATCGCTTCACTCTGCCAGACAAGAACAGAGACTTCAATAGTGAAGGCGGTGCCCAATATCAAATTGGCCGAACTTTAGGGCGCTACTATTCTTTGGATCTGGCTTATCAAGACCAAGTCTTTAATATCAAAAACAGCGCTGCCCATACTGCTCAAGTGATTTATAATATTTCTGCGCGGCGCTTTTTTGACCTGGAGTATCTGCAATGGTTTGTGGTCGGTGAGCTAGGTAAAATCGACAGCAAAACATCAGGTAAGAAAATCAGTAGTGTAAATTATGGCCTTGGCGTCGGTATGCAGTATACCATTTGGGAACAAGGCCCGGCCGTGAGTGCTGATTTACGCTTTCGGGTGGACGATGACGACCAAAGCAATCCTGAAAATGACCAATACAACGATTGGTTGATCGCTATTTCGACAACAATTCCATTTTTTAATCAAAGCAGGGCAAATCGTGCCGCTGCCCAAGAATCCAAAAATCAACCGGCCGATTTAGCAGCGTCCGGGGGATATATTTTACCGGGATCTGAAGCCGACCAGGCATTAGGGCCGTTACCCGTACCCACTGGGCCAACACCTACACCCGCAGAGGTAGGACAGGCGAATGCCGCAGATAGTACCAGTAAGAAACCGTCTACAACGACAAATGCTACCACTCCCGTTAAGAAATCTACCGATTCTTCGGTATCTTTCGCTAAAACCATGCCAAAACCACCACCCGCGGATACAAAAGACAGCATTGCGTCAAGTATTGATACGCTACGTGCAGAAATTGCGGCCTTGGAGGACGAAGAAGAAGAGATAGAAAAGGCCGATTTTTCTGCCGATACGCGTACGCCAGCAGCGGATAAAAATAAGCGCAAGCAAGAAAGAATCGACCAAAAAATTGGCCGAGAAGTCACGGTCGTCAAACCTATCGATACCGACAGCGATGGTGTTATGGATGCCGATGATCAATGCGCAGATACGCCATTGGGTGCTCCGATTGATGCGAAAGGCTGCGCACTAGACAGCGATGGTGATAAAGTCAACGACATGCTCGACCTATGTAAGGATACACCAGCCGGTGTTAGCGTAGATGATCGAGGTTGTGGTTTCGATGACGATTTAGACGGTATACCTAACCACAAAGATCGCTGTAACGATACAAAAGAAGATGTATCCGTAGATGCGCACGGTTGTGAATTAGACAGTGATGGCGATGGCATTGTGGACCGACTTGATTTGTGTAATGGTACTGTTGCGGGAGCAAAGGTAGAGCCGATGGGCTGCCAATTGAGCGATGTCGTTGTACTGAAAGAGAGTAATTTTCAATCCGGTGCTTCGATATTGGACAATAGCGCCAAGCCCATCTTGAAACAAATCTATGAGATCGCGCAGCGAAACCCGGACAAACGAATAGAGATTACCAGTCGAGATGATGGTATAGGCATATCAGAATTTAATCGGCGAGTATCGGTGGGACGTGCCAATTCGATCCTGCTCTATTTATTGGAACTAGGCGCAGACGCAGAATTCAAGGAAGATAAAGCCGCTGCCAAGCAGAAACCCCCATCGCTGACAGCACCCGATATTAATCACATACGCCCGATTGAATTGCGTTTTGTGGATATAGAAAAGGAAAATTTGCAGGACAAGTAAAAAACCGATAAATTTGTACGTATCCACAAGTAGAAACTATTTATGTGAAAGCAATCCTCGGGTGAGTGGAGCAAAAAACAATTAATATCATACTAGATTTGCAACAAACACTTGATATTTCCCTGACGGAAATTAGACATGGGATATCCCATCGAGTGACACCGATCCAGGCGATGGGTGTAGACATCGAAAGTTGGTCGTGTGGTCCAGACAGCATGCCAGAATGGGCACAGCGCGCGATAGCCAAATGGGTCGTCGAATTATGGATATCGGCACGTGACGCCTGTGAGCCTGATCAGCTATTGGTGATCGATAATAAATTTAGTCATGTTCTACGTCGGTATAGCATGGGAGATATTATCGCATTTCGTAATGCGATAAATGATAAACAGGCGTGCTGATAGCCTGTGCTGTCTGTTTTAACTTGTAGTCCAGTCGCGTAAAAACTTATCCCTCCGTCTGGCACAACTAGCAAAATTATAATTCTGTTCTTCTCCTGTTGTTGCAGACGTTCACGGCACCATGACCACGGCACTACGACTAATAAGGTGACTACACAAAATCTAAAAAGCACTATGCACCAATGCCTGCATGTATTTTCTGCGCCCCACTGATGAATTTAGGATTACTCTAGGTCAAACTTATCGCATAGGAATCGCATTCAGATGAAAATATACTTTGCTTTGGGATTCGATGGACTACACCCGATTCAATTCGACACTAACATGGGTGAGAAAAGAGTGGGCCCCCTCGGGTTACTCGCCATATTAGAGACGCAGCTAGCGATAGCCTCACCCGATCTGTCACATACGATTCGCACCATCGATTATCTGGCCTGCCTCAGACAACTTGATTCTAGTCACGCATTTTACCATCGTAGCTTGGCAGTCGATGAATTTAATGTTGCGACGGAATTACTCAGCTGGCGTGACACTTGGTATGAAGCCGGATGGGATGGGACTTTCCCTAGTGGAGTTTCGGTTCGATTAGATATGATGGCAGCGGTGGAGGTGGTGGCGCAAAAACGTGTCGGCGCGTCTCTGGGTCAACGCTTGCAGAAAATACTCTACCTGCTTGGGAGTCAGCAAACCCAGATTGATCAAATTGTTTTGCTTGACCCGATCGAGCGCTTTTCAATGTTGTGGCAACGGCTATTAGACAAGTTCGATTGTGTCGCACCCGCAGCGCTGGGTCCGCAGGCAAACGAGGATTGTGACCTCGGTAAGTTGCAACGCGCATTGCAACGACTTGCTCAGGGAAAGAGTTCCAAAAGTGATAACGGCCAGGTCATTAAAACTGCGCTAGCGGCGGACCGCTCATTTACCGTATTGCGCGCCAACTCATCTATGGTCTCTGCGCAATTACTGGCACGCTGGCTGAAACAACTTAGCGATAACAAACAACACAAGACTACCGTTCTATTATCGGGCAGTGACGGAACTGAACTTGATGACGCCCTGGAAGAAGCGGATTTGCCCCGGATTGGTTTTGAGAGCCTATCGCCGTGGCGACCACTGTTACAGGTATTACCTTTGGTTCTTGAACTGTTATGGGAGCCGTTAGACCCGGCAGTATTGTTACAGTTTCTCATGCATCCTATGGGGCCTTTGCCGAGACGTATACGTCAACCACTCGCCGATATAGTCGCTAATCGTCCAGGTATTGGCGGGCTCGAATGGCAACAGCAATTGCAGTCTTTATTGGCACAGAATGAGAACAAACACCTAAAGGATGAAACGAACGAGTGGTTTGATAGCCCGCGTTATTCTCGGCAGGAAGGGTTGCCTATCGACGTGGTATGGGGGCGCACTTTAAAGATTCTGGATTGGTTGGAACAAAAATTAACGATAGAGACAGATGATGCCAAGTATTATCTGATTGGCGCGGCTCATCATCAAGCGTCTGAGCTGGTATTGATTCTCGATAATTTCCAAGCCGACGGTCGTGAAAAACTGGAGCAAGAACAACTGCGTTATCTATTGGAAAAACTGGCGGGAAGGGGGACAGGCATTGTCGATAAGGTGGCCGAGTGTATAACAAATGAAACAAACTGGATCCTTGGCAGTAATAATCCGGCAAATTGCTATCAGGCATATCCAACGTTAATTTGGTGGGATTTTAAAGAGACTACTGGGGTGAAGCGCTATCCTTGGTCGGCGCGTGAATTACAGGCACTGGACGTGGCGGGTGTGAAGCTCGCGAACCTGCAGCAGGAACTCGTTTGGCAGGCCGACAATTGGTTGCGGCCGATCCTAGCGGTGAGCGAACAGTTGATATTGGTATTGCATGACAATGATGAAAGTGTCCATCCTCTGTGGGATCAAATCAACAGTTGTGTAAAAGATTGGGCGAGTATTGACGCCGAAAACGGCATACTCGATGGCAGACCATCGCCCTGGTCCGATGTTATCTCTAAAACCATTGATATAGTCGGTTGTCCACTGCCAGAACCTAGGCGCTGGTGGCAACTGGAATCTGGCGAGGCGCTGGGTAAACGTGACAAAGAATCCTACTCCAGTCTGGATCGTTTTATCCATAGCCCTTACCAATGGGTGTTTGCCTACAAGGCACAGCTTTATCCAGGCACATTGCGACAGCTCAATGATGGTAATAGCTTGAAGGGAACCCTGGTTCATCATCTTTATGAACAATTCTTTAATGAGAATCCCGACAGTTTGACCAATTCCGATATTGACAAGACGGCGCTGGATGATTGGTTTGATGCGCGTTTGAAAAAATTGTTAGTAGAAGAAGCTGCAGTGTTGCTTCAGCCTGGACGTTTGGTGGAGAAGGCGCAATATGAGGAGACTGCTCGGCATTCCCTGTATCAGCTCATACGACAACTACGCGCGGCAAAAATTATCCAGGTCGAGATGGAAACGCAGGAAGAAGGCCGCTTTGTCGGTGGCGTCCTGGCGGGTTTTATCGATATGCGTGTAATAAATGAACGGGGTCAGGAGGCGTTGATTGATATCAAGTGGGGCGGCAAGAAATATCGTCGCCAAAGTTTGGAGGAGAATAGCCACCTACAATTGGTGTTATATGCCAATCTTCGCCAGCAACAAGCGCAGCAACATGCTTGGCCTGCGGTTGCCTACTATGTTATTGATGGCGCGACACTCTTAGCACAAGACACTCATTTTTTTCCGAACGCGACTATGGTCAAACCAAAGTTAGATGATGAACTCGCACACGTCTGGCAAAAAATAGTGGCAACTTGGAAGTGGCGGCGTAAACAATTAGATCATGGTCTAATCGAAGTGACGGTAACCGGAACTCAGGCAGATGCGGCTTCACAACCCGGTGAGGGGGCGCTAGTCATACCGGACACTAGTGATACCTTTAACGACTATGCCGTCCTGACCGGTTGGAGTGATGAAACGTGAATAATATCACCTTTATTAGTGCTGGTGCAGGCAGTGGTAAGACCTATCGTCTTGCCAACGAGTTGGAAACATTATTAAGCAATGGTGAGGCCCGTCCCTTAGGTGTTATCGGGACCACATTCACAAAAATGGCGGCCGCGGAGTTACGTGAACGTGTGCGAGTACGTTTACATGAGTCGGGTCACACCTCCATCGCTAACCAGATGGGCATCGCCTTGTTGGGTACCGTCAATGGGGTTTGTGGTCAATTGTTGCAACGCTTTGCCTTTGAAGCGGGGCTGTCACCAAAACAAAAAGTCATCGATGAAAATGAGGCACATCATTTATTCAATCAGGCGTTGGAAGATGTTTTAACGATCGATTCAGTTAAATCAATGAACGCGCTGGCATTTCGTTTGGGCTTGGAATCCTGGCGAGCTGAAGTTAAATCGGTCGTACAGGCGGCGCGGGCCAATAATCTGTCAGTGAAACAAGTTCAGCTTAGCGCTGAAACCAGCGCCGCATCGTTACTACAGTTTTTTAGAAAACCGTCTGGGCGTGATCTGTACCAGGAGTTGCAAGTAGCCATTCGTCATGCCATTAAAGAAATTGAAATGGGGGATGATACCACTAAAGGATCGAAGGACTATTTGCGGCTGCTAAATGATGCTAACAGAGATCTGGAGCAAAAACGGTTCACTTGGGCCGCCTGGGCAAAGTTATCCAAGGCTAAACCGACCAAGAAAAGCATGGCCTGTTCAGATGCCGTACGGTTGATCGCAGGTGACGTAGAGTGTGTAAAAGCTCTGCACGATGATGTAGAACATTTTTGCCAGCAGGTTTTTTATATTGGATCACAGACCATAGAAGCGTATCAAACACTTAAGCAAAAACGTGGACTCATCGACTTTATCGATCAGGAACAGCTGCTCTATAATTGTTTGCAAGATAATGTGGTAAAGGAGACCCTGGCCGACGAGCTTGATCTGCTCATGGTCGATGAGTTTCAGGATACCAGTCCCATCCAGCTAGCATTATTTTTACGCCTGGCACAACTGGCCAAGAAGGTGATCTGGGTTGGCGATATTAAACAGGCTATTTACGGTTTTCGAGGTTCTGATCCTGAGTTGATGCAGGCTATACTAAAACATATCGAGCAGAACGAGGGTAGTGTCGACATACTGGATACGTCCTGGCGTTCTAGACCGGAATTGGTCGAGTATGTTAACGCCATTTTTATCCCTGCCTTTGCCAATACGATGTCCGCAGACCGGGTTCACCTCAAACCCCAACATGCTGTGGCCAGTAAAGCCGCGGCGGTTGCATTCTGGCAGCTTTGTGGTAGCAATAAAAAAAAACGTGCCAATGACCTTGCGGCGGGAATTCGTCAGCTGATCGATTCCGAATACCCGATTGTGGATAAACAGACTGGACAGCAACGAGCAATCTGTTACGCCGATATCGCGGTACTTTGCCGTAGTAATGTCAATCTTGATGGTGTCGCCGATGCCTTGGCTGCTTGGACGATTCCTATTTTACGGCAGCAGACGGGTTTGCTGGCAACACCTGAGGCGGCGCTGGTGGTAGCTGCGATTCGATACCTGGTTGATCCTCGAGATGATCTGGCCGTCGCGGAAATCATTGCCTTATGTGATGGGGGAGGGCCGGAGCATTGCTTGGCATCACGATTTACTTTTCTCGCGGAAGCCAGTGAACAAGCAGATCAGGATGAAGATCACCGTAAGCGCTGGGGTGAAGATCACCGCGTCATTCAGGCATTGGCGGCGCAACGACATCGTCTCGAGTATCTAACGCCCTCTGAAATTGTTGAATTGATCCTGCAGTGTACTGGGCTTAGGCGTATTGTCCTACAATGGAATTCTAATACACAGAATAGCCGCCAACGTCTGGTTAATTTACAGCAGTTTAATCGCTTGGCCACGGAGTACGAGTTATGGTCACAGAACGAGAGCGCCACGGCCACCCTCACGGGCTTTTTACTGCGGTTGCATCAACTGAGTCAAGACGATCTAGATCACAAGCCAGTGGATAATCAAGTCAATGCCGTGCAACTGCTTACCCACCACCGGGCGAAAGGACTGGAATGGCCGGTGGTCATCGCGATGGACCTGGATGCGAAGCTTAGGAGCCGAATTTGGGGAGTATGCGTGGAGCAAGGGGATACGCCGTTTGATATTACCCAACCCTTAAAACATCGCACGTTGCGATATTGGCCGTGGCCATTCGGCCAGCAGAAAAAAGATATCGCCGTATTGCGTAACATCGAAGAATCGGCTATCGGGATTGTCGCGCACGAGCAGGCCTTGGAAGAAGACAAGCGGTTGCTCTATGTCAGTTTTACTCGCCCGAGTGATTTGCTGGTGATCCCACTCAAGGATCGCAAAGGCGAGTGGCTAGACTGCCTCCAGAGTGAGTGTTTACTGCCTGATGGCGACGTTATGGAATTACCCGGTAACGGTATTAAAATTCCAACCGTAGTAGAAATATTGGAGGCAGCAGAACCTATAGAAAATCAAGAAAATAACCACGCGGATTTGCATTGGTTTGAAAGATTAGAACCGAGTGAAGAAAAATTGCCCGCAAGCGTAATACCCTCACGTCTACCTGCTGATGCACGATTCAAAGTGGTTGAGACTATCGAACTCGGTGAACGGATTGCTGTTAAGGGAAATCCTGATATGGCACAGGTCGGTGAAGCGATCCATGCCTTGATAGCCACACAGATTATCAACAAACCCTGCCAGCCAATGACGTTGAGCGAGCGAGTTATAGATGAATATGGACTGACAGAGACCATCGATCCCGTCGAGGTTCTACGCGCTGCACAACAATTTATCGAGTTTTCTCATAAAAAACTTGACGCGAAACAGATCCTAGTTGAACAGCCGATCGAGTATCGCTTGCCCAACGGCCAAGTGGCGAGCGGCTGGATTGATGCGCTTATAGAGACTGAAGAAGGTTTTATTATCGTAGACCACAAGTCCTCGCCAAAGTCGAGGGCAATCGCGGGCGACGAGGCAAGCAAATATACCGGGCAATTATCGCTATACCAACAGGCCGTCGAGAGTGCAAGCGGTAAGCCCGTGATCGGTTGTTGGATTCATTTCGCGGTGATGGGATTGATGGTGAGGCTTGCTATGAGGCGGTAGATGCAGGAGGTAGGACAACGCAGGAGCTTGAATCTACCTATATCTATTATTATGCCCTGTGTAGATATTAATGAGCTTGCTTTGCGTGTAGAGTACTATACCCAAAGCGTTTAAGATTTAGGCTTTATTGCCGTCCTATTTTATTCATAGCTTCGTTGAAATTCCTTGCAATAGGCCAACTATTACGCGTCATTTCGCCTCGCTATGGATAAAATATGACAAGCACTAAACACCTAAATCTTAAACGCTTTGGGTATATCCGATGTAACCACGGGCGAATTTTAGAGGTTAATATGAGAATATTGTTATTTTTATTGAGTATATTGTCGTTGTCGACGACGATATCAGCAGGCACCCCAGGTGAAGTGGCGGAAGGTGAACTACTACGTGATGGGGTTCTCTATGACTTCGTTGGCGATTACAGTCGGCTTTCCGATTGGAAAGGTAAGCCGCTGATCATCAACGTATGGGCAAGCTGGTGTGGGCCTTGCCGTGCGGAAATGGGATCTTTGGATCGGTTGGCGCGAAATTACGGAGGCGAGAAATTCAAGGTGATTGGTATTTCCACGGACGATTATTCAGAAAAAGCATTGGCCTACCTGTTGAAATCCGGGGTGCAATTCGACAATTTTATCGATCGTAAACTGGCGTGGGAAAATATGCTGGGAGCAAATCGAATCCCATTGACCGTGTTAGTCGATGCCGAAGGGCGTGTGCTTAAAAAGTTTTATGGATCACGTGAATGGGACAGTGAAAAAACCCTGAGACTTATCAGTCATTATTTTAAAATTCAACTTCAAGGGATAGCTACGCGTTAATTTGCGCTTAACCGATTAATTTAGGTTCAATCCGGTGTGCTACGAAAGGTCTCCGATTTATTTTGTTTGTCTTCGTCTTAAAATCGCGTTTCCCATTCCGCTAGCCATTTCCAGGTACCATCTGCAGCGGCGTCACTCACACCGGCGAGGTAGCCAAATTCATATTTGAATTTCGACTGACTGCCGAATGAAGTTTCACCCATCAAAACGGGTCCGATACTGTGGTTTTGCTTATCATACCCGCCCGTATTTCCCACTTCGCCAAACTTACTGTAAATTTCCATTGCCAGTTCCAAGGATTTTTTCCATCGATATTTTGTGCGCCATAAAATTTCAAATTCAACTTCATCGTTCGAATTACTGCCGATTTCGCTCTCTAGTATAATGTTGGCTGTATTGATAAATTTAACGCCCGGGTGTTCCAGTAATAGTTTTGCTTCCACTTTATCGGCGGAAGTACTGTCTTTTGCAAGTTCATATTCTAAATAGAGACCGACATCAACCCAGTACTGACCTTGATCGGTAATTTGAAATATATTTTCCCAGGCCGTCGCATCAAACTCTAGACTAGATCCGGGGTTTTTCTTCCAGACACCGATAAGTCCCGATGACCAATATTCAGTAAACCCATATACTATCTCAGCTCTGTGTTTTTCATTGTTGTCTAAAGGTGGACGTTTGTCGTTAGTTATATGCCCACGATATTCCAACTCGAACTCACCATATTCGACATAGGGCGAATAGATTTTATCGCTGGCTTGTGCCGCACGATCCCCCGGGATATCGAGCGTACAGTGCTG
>JBGMRO010000089.1:0-10259 GCA_048061555.1 Thiohalomonadales bacterium
CGTTGTTGTCAACTATCTGTGAAAACGGGAGTATCTGTGCTAATCGATTTCTCCAGGTTTGTTTACGCAGGTGATCGGTGATACGGCGATTGAGTATCTTAAAGAACAGGTTTTTCCATGCAGTTCGTTCATAACGATCAACCACTTGCACAAAACCTAGCATAGTATCCTGTAGTATATCCAGGGCGAGGCTTTCGTTGCCAACTCGTACTTGTGTATATTTTAAAGTCATACCACGTATCTCTCGCAAAAACAGTGTTAGCGCCTTATTGTTTTTTCCATTCAAGGCCAGGCTCCTGCGCTGCTCTAGGGTTTTATCGCTTTTACTCATATATTCGAATGGAGGAGCAAATGGTTGACATAATAAATAGAAAATTAATAAGTACTAGGCGTGAGGGGACTGCATGAACCCATCTGTTTGATGCGCCTGCGGGTTATTCAAAGGGTAGGGTGGGAGCGGCGATTAAGGCGCCATGAAAATAGAGGCAATAAAGCCTAAATTTCAAACGCTTTGGGCATAGAAAGCGCTTGAGTCGCTTAATATCATTGATTGTTTTCCGATTATTTGCACTTCATGTGCTTTGGACCTTGGCAATCTAGTTCGCGTTTTCCCCACAGGCTTTTTATATAGGCCACCAATTGTTGAGCATTTTGCTTCGAAAGTAGTTTCTTCCAGGCGACCATCCGACTAGCACGCGGTGAACCTTCCATAATAGTCGTCATTAGGTCTTTATCGCTATGGTGCCATGCATGTGCGGAGTCATTCAAAGGGGGCGCTATGATATAATTTTTCTCAGTCAAGGACTGTACCGTGAAATTTTCACCAACACCTTGTAATCCGTGACAGGTTTGACAATACGCAAGAAAAAGCTCCTCTCCAGCACGTACCATCTTGTTGTTAGTGGGTTTGGATGGTGTGCTCAATCGATGCCAGCTTTTACCTTTATCGCTTGAAATTAAGGGCTTACCATTTTGATTAACCGCATAAAAAGTTGTCATATTTTCAGTAGCAGGGAATAAGCGCAATAATATTTGCGCACCAAATTGGTTGTTTACTTCGCGCCAATCCGAACTCGAAGTGGCCCTGTGTAACAAGCCTCGAGTTACCACAAATGCGTACAAACCGCCGTCCGCAGTCGTTTGCACCATCGTGACCGGTAATGTGAATTGATTCGTGTCTCGCCAGTTTTTGCCACCGTCTTTACTTTCCAATAAACCCGTTCGAGTGGCGGCATAGAGTAGTTTAGAATCTTTAGCTGATACTGAGAAACCGATCATCCCTTTTGGCTCGGCGGCGACCGATGTCCAGTGTTGACCGCTATCATGGCTGACTTGCAGGCCTTTAAACGTCGCATACAGGGTCTTACGGTCGGATGGACTAATGACAAGATTTTGATAATTGGATTCGATTTTGGTATCGGTATCTATTCGTTGCCAGGTTTTTCCGGCGTCGTTGGAGCGTAACAGACCTAGATTATCAGCACTGGCAGATTTTCCACTCGCATACATAATATTTTTATTGTGCGTAGCAATAGCGAAAGAGGTGAAACTATCGCCCTTACGCGCCAACAATGTCGCCTGCCCATCGGATTTCGTAGTATAGAGCCCGTGACGTGTGGCCAGATAAAGCCTTGTATCAGATTTTTGCTGCGCAATGGTATACACATGCGCAATTTCTTCAATTTTTAGAGCTGCGCCCTGTACGGTGACCGGCAGTCCTAATGAAATTATTGTTAAGAACACAATCTTGGCATTCAACCAATTGTGGCTAATAAATTTTTGTATAGGCATATCGAACCTTATGAGTTTTAAAATTAAAATTTTAGGTAATTAATAAGCTGTTGGGTTGCGAGCAATTAGCGCACAGACAATGGTGGGAAACAATTTGGAAAATCTACAAATTTGGGTTGTTTATCACTGTAGTTTGATTTTACCGCGACTTTGGTTTGTCCAATATAGATCGCAATCACTGCGGATCTGTCTTTTTCTGGATTTGTCGCGATCGATATGTTTAGGTCTGTCTTCAGTTTTTTTGCAGATAATTTTTTATATTTTTTTGAACATATTAAGATGTTTTGACTAAGATTAAATATCTGTTTGGCGGTCGAACCATAGACGGCGGTGAGTGAGTCTTTAGAAATAGCAGTGATTTTACCCTCGAGTATAGAGATGTGCCCCTTATCGGATAGATAAATCGTACTCGGTAGACGCAAATTAAGCAGTCTTTCGGTCGCCTTAATGGCGTACACGGAATCGCCATGTTGTTGTATATAACGTTGGTAGGCCTCGCTGGTATTTATTTTAACGACCTTGTCAAATTCTAATTGTTCTAGAGATTTTTGAGCATTAACGATGTCTTCTTTGTTATATTTAGCCGAATCTAGAAATTTCTTTAAAGATTCTTCATTGCCGTCTTTTTTTAATTGTTCATAATCCAGTTTTTCCATGCGTGACTGGGCAGCGGCGCGATAGGTTCCAAATGGAAAACGTACTATGAATTTTTCATAGGCCGCAATCGTGTCTGCTTGACTGGCTTTTTGGTAGTCTAGTGCCTCTATTTTTACTCGAGCCATGCGATAAACGTGATTATTGCCTGGGTTTTCATCAATACTTTTTTGATAGGCCTCTTCAGTATTGATACGTTGAGCGTCACGCAAGGCGATATAGGCGATTTGTTTGAGCGCCTGGTTAATTAATTCGTTGCTCAGGTCTTCCTTAATAATTTCTTTTAAGGCCGTTATGCTGCCACTTTTAACCGCTTGGTCAAATTTTTCCTGTGTCGATGTACAGGCAATTAGCGTAAGTGAGCAAAGAATAACTACAAATAACAGTGGCTTATTGAATGTATATATCATTATTTCTAATAAACGTCGCGGTTAATTATCTCTATATTGTCAGTGCAAATATTATACATTATTTCGCAGACGTGCCGTTAACTTTATGGGTCGAGTTACCGGGTGAAAACCCCACACTACCAGAGACTCCCGACTTGTCCACTGGGTTATATCAACAAAAAATACCACTGTACAGTAAAGCTTAGGGAGGAATCATTCGTTGGATTGTCTAGTGTAGACTGGTTGAATTCTAAGCGCAGTGCGTTACTTTCTTCCATCTGATAACTAAGCACAGCGACGTTTCTTTCTTCGGGAAATTTACCCAGTGTAGTCATATATCGGTTATCTATTTCAAATGTTAGGGTTTCGTAACGTAGTGACAAGGTCAAGCGATCTGTCGGTAGATAGCTAAATTGAAAATAGGCGGCATCTGCGCTATACAAACCAGTTGCGCCGATCACGCCACTCGCTGGAAGGTCTGGATTTTCCGTAGTATTTATCTGATATATTTCTGTCAGGATATAAAAATCCCCAAATTCCCAATGTAAGTCCATGCCTATGATTTCTTGATTAAATAATAACTCACCTTGCGCAGTCAGTGGTGCTGGGGGTTTACTCGGATCTCCGGTTTCTAGTATATCGCCGTTCAGGTAATTGAGTCCAAACTCTGCACTATGTTTTAAAAATTCGAAACCGGTACGTATTGCATAAGATTTGTTATTACTCAGGTCTATATTGTTAAATACGATGAGTTCGCTACTTGTTACACGCGTAGGGTCCTTTGAGGTATTCATACCATTGTTATTACCGACCATCATTTGATAGTTAAAGAAATTCTTATTGCCATTCAGGCTAACGCCAACCATATGTACGGGCATAACCCCACCCGAATCTTCGAAGTCAAGAAAAAATGGCCGAGAAACAGTATCCTGAATTAAGGAGCCGTGGTGAAAACTTGTATTCCAAATACCGATCGGGGTATGGAAGCGACCTAATCCGATTTCTGTGTTTTCCGACAATTTTTTAGTAATCGCAAATCGTTCGACGTCGATATTCGTAGTATTGGTCGCTGTATTTGCATCAATGCCACTCTCCAATACCAATTCAACCACAACGCTGGTGGTTGGGCTAATCTCCTGGTTGGCGATAAGATCTATTTGGCCAAGAACAAATGAGGTCGATTCACCTTCGTTGTCAGAGCCGATGATATTCACATCACCGAATAAACTAAATTCCACTGCATAGAGTGGTGTCGACGGTATCGCTGAAAAAACCAACAAAAATATCAATACTGATAATTTGCGGCGATAAGTAATATAGATATGGGTAAACATAGGATTAACTTCTCTCTTCTGAGTGACTTGTCGGGATGAATAGTCTAAATGAATGGGATTAATAACTGATCGATTAGAATTCTACGAATGATGCAGGTTTTACAGCTGCGGTAGGTCACTGTGGATCGTTGGCGCGAACGAGTTTGGCGCTAACAGATTCTACATCCACCGAGTTTTTTCCGTGCCTTTGCATGGCCTTGACGCGCTGCGAGTCTAAACCATTTTATTGCGAGGGCATTATTTTTTCTTACTCCCAGACCACTGTGATAGATAGCCCCTAAGTTAAATTGTGCCTCCGCAGAGCCGGTCTCGGCCGCTATATGGTACCAGTGTAATGCGCGAGTGTAGTTATTTCTGATTTTTTTTCCTTCAAAATACAAATTGGCTAAGGCCAATTGCGCTTGGGTATGATTGGCGTTTGAGGCCTTCTCAAGCCACAATATTCCCTTGGTGGTGTCGCTTGCGATATCCTTACCATTGATATAGGCCATGCCGATGTTAAACTGTGCATGGGTATCACCCCTTTTGGCCTTACTCAATATAGCATAACTTGAGGAGTTGTTTAGAGCGGTGGAATGTTCATTAACAATTTCCTGTTCTTCGTCATTTAAAATAACCTGTAAGGCGGAGCTGGCGCGGTCATTACCGAGTTTAGAGGATTTTTCCAGCCATTGTTTTGCCTTTCGGTAATTTGCCTCTATTCCGTTGCCGTCTCGATAAATTTCTCCAAGTTTGAATTGGGCCTCTGAATGGTTCTGTAATGCAGCCTTGTGTAACCATTGTATTGCTGAGCCGGTGTCTTGCTTAACTTTTTTACCCATTGCGTACATGATACCTAGCGTATATTGTGCGTCAGGGTCTCTCAATTCCGGGTTTTGCTCGAATAGTACTCTCTCATCGGCGATCAATTGTTTACGCAATAACTGGTCTAGAGATCGGTATGCGTCTGATATACCCCAGCTAGAGGCCAAGCGTAACCACTTAATGGCTTCTGAATCACTTTTTTTGACACCTATGCCATCGCGGTACATTTTTCCGAGTTGAAGTTGCGCGCCTGCGTGATCGTGCTCGGCCGCTTTTCGCAACCACTTAGCCGCAGCTTGATACTCTATACCGGTTTCGAAATATTGCATGCCAATATTAAATTGGGCATCGACATTTCCACGTCGAGCATGCTGGAGGGCGGCGCTGTTGACTAAAGGGGTATAACGCGATGTTTCTTGGTCGGGTTGAAATTCGAGAGCAATAGTTTCTTTATTCTGGGCATTGTCTGCGGAAGCTAATCCTGAATGTTGCTCGAGTCTCACCTTGGAAATATTGTTACTGGAAGTTTTATCGTTGTCCGCATCAATGGTAAGTTTATCTAGATTATTATTTTCATTCTGACTTTCAGACTTGAGCGTGCCGCTGATGTTTCTTAAATAGCGCTCCGCATCGGGGTAACCGATTTCTGCAGCGAGTCTTAACCATTCCAGGGCGGCCTTTATTTGTTTTTTTTCACCTCCGCGTCCTTCATATAGAAATTTTCCGTAATAAAATGCACCATCGGCATCATCGCGTAGTGCAGCTTTTTTATACCAAAACAGGGCGTTGCGATCGTTTGCTTTTTTACCGCCGACACCGGTTCGGTACATCTTTGCGAGTTCAAGCATGGAATCTAGATGTTCGGCATTCCCGGCCAGTTTTAAGTATTTTCGACCAAGCTCGTAATTGGCTTTAATGCCATCACCATGTAGATACATACGTCCGAGGTAATATTGTGACTTGATGTGTCCAGCATTGGCGGCTAACTCGAACCAATGCGCGGCTTTTTTCTTGTTCTGGGGGTAATCATTTCCACGATAGAACTTTCTAGCCACTAGATAGCGAGTGCCAGCATCGTCAAATTCTATTGCCAGTTTGATTAATTTATCATCGTATAAAAAGAGGCTGTCGGGCTCGGGCGCGGGTTCGGCGAGCGACACGGTGCCCAGACCCATTAGAACCAAAAAGCTGTAGGATATGGCAGCGAATTGCATTAGTCGGTCTGTCGAAGTCTCAAAAATGGAACCTTGCATGACGCACGTCCTCAGTTTGATACCGCACTTAAAAATATATCGAATCCAAAACTGATGATATTTTTTACCAATTTAAGATCGGCCTAGTTTGTCTATCTCCAATCCTTTGGCATAGTACGTAATGGCATAGCCCGTAGCGGCATAGCTCGTAACGGAAAACTTCGCAACGGAAAACTTCGTAACGACACAGTACACAACAGTTTATGCTTAAGCGCACGTTCTACGTTGGCGCCTCCATGCACGCTCACTAGTGTGTGTACGATATATACACTATAAAATATCGCGACCCTGTAAAATAATCAATAGCTCTACCTATTAAATTCCTTAAGTATAGTAATAATATTACGTAAAATATGGCCATACATCTGTATTTACTTGCTTATTACTACATAATAACCCGCTGTATCGCGAAATCTCAAATATATGTAGGTTATGTTACTACGTAGGGCCTTAACCTGCCATAATACTTAAGTGCCTGATAATCAGTAAGTTAAGAATTGCTTCAATAATAGAAAAACGAATAATGGGTGCAATGTATATCAGAATAAAAGAATAAAACGTTATAGTCTGATCACATAGGGACGGTGGGTGAAGATTATTATGCAGTGGACGCGCGCTTGCGGCCAGATTTTCTTAACGCCCTGAGCATATAACGACATTTGCGGACGGTAAGATTCTGCGATGAGTTGCAGTTCTGTGGTCGATTTGCACTGCTGCGTCTTGTAATCGATGATATAGATCTCGTGCTTATAAACCGCTAATCGGTCAATAATGCCGGAGATATGTGAATGATTTTCATTAATATAGGAGATCGGTATCTCGTTATAAGCCTCGATCAATCCATCTCCCTGCATAATATCACGGCATTCTGGTTCTTCGATGACCGCCTGTGCCTCGTGGACGAAATCCATTATTTCATTTTCTGTAAGGGTCGTTATCAGTGACTCGGTAACGAGTTGACGCTGAGTATAATCTTGCTTATATCCATTGCTTAACAATTCAATCGCTCTATGAATAAATTGACCACGAAGTGCGGCGTCTCCTCGTTTGTTATCATCGTTACTTGCCGCGAGGTTTTGATTATTTTGAAATGAGCGAGGCTGCCCATTCACCATTCGACTGGGGGAAACGCTAAAGTGTTTTTTAGATGCGTCGTCTGTTATGTTGGGCAAGTCGATTAATTTGATCTCGCTTTTTTTAACCGCTATTTCTTTGATGCTAGTAGACTTAGGGGGACGCACACCTGATTGCATGAGCAGACCACCGGAAGTGGTATTTGTGGTATCGGAATGATTTTCACATTGAGAACGAATAATACCATACCAACCCAAATCATCTCCCTTGAGTGGCGCTACGCCACTGATATATAAAAACTGTTTTGGGCGTGTGATGGCAACGTATAATAAATGGGCATCCTCCTGCTGATCATCGACGCCGAGTCGATCTAATATTGCTTGCGTTTGTTTATCTTGGCGTTTTTTGTCGGTACGCATAAAGTATTGCTGTGGCAGCGGTGAGTCAATCGGCCAATCCACGGTGGCCTGGTACGGTTTGGCGGTCTGTGCGGTACGCGCGGTATCGGCTAAAAATACCACGGGGGCTTCGAGACCCTTTGCGCCATGAATGCTTAGGATACGCACAAAGCTGCCTTGATCTTGGATGCTGGGTTGGTCCGGTGCATCGTTAGTGAGAGTCTTCGCTTGTTGTAACTGTGCTAGGAAAAATTGCATGCTGGGATATCGACCGCTATCCAAATCGAGCGCTAAATCGATAAAGTATTGTAAGTTTGTATTGATCCGATTGGATAGATAATCGGGGGCCGCATGCCGGTAGGCCTTTAAGATATCAGCCTCGTGATATATTTTGTCTAAGACGTCATGTACAGGTAGGTAACTCGCATAGGTATGCCAACGCGGCAAAAACTCTGTTGCACGGTCGAGACTCGGGCTAGAGTAAATCCGTGTATCATCTAGCAAATATTCGTACCAACTTTGTTTAGCGGCAGCCATGTATTGTAAATCAATGTCGCTAGCAGAAAATAGAGGCGATCGTAATACGTGCGCGATCGCCAGGTTATTGTGGGGGGTAATAAGGATTTCTAACAAGGCCATCATATCCTGAATTTCCAGGCAATCGAGCAGGCCCTTTTTATCACCGCCACTATACGGTATCGCATGAGTACGTAGCGCATGTTCATATTCTGCGATATGGGTACGACTGCGCAGCAAGATAATGATATCTTGGTAGTCGATTCGCCGCGTTTCGTCGCCCTGAGCCATTAGTGAGTTCTCACTAATGAGCGTGTTTATGGTCGTTGCGATAAGCGTCGCCTCACGGGCGTAGCGGCTGTCGCGCTTGCCTGCATAGGCCTGTTCTAAGGGATTGCGGAAATAAATAACTTCCTTATCGAGGCCATCCTGCTCTGACTCTGCTGAGATTAGCGGGAATATCTCTACGCGGCCGTAAAGCGCTGTGAATTGGGTGCTGTGCGTGGGAAAATGAGGTAGCTGTCGATGCAAAGGGCCATCTGCGAACAGGTTATTGACAAAAGACATGATCACTTCAGCAGACCGCCATGATTTAGAAATTTGTAGTTGTTTGCTGGCCAGGTTTGTCGTTAACCACTGTTGAGCTAGCTTGAATAGTTTTGGCTCGGCACGGCGAAAACGGTAGATAGATTGCTTTTCGTCTCCGACAAGAAATACACTGCGGGCACGCTCGCCTTCCGCCGCTGCCATTTCTTCAAGCAATGGCAGGATTAGTCGCCATTGTGTCGGGTTCGTATCTTGAAATTCATCAATGAGCAAATGGTCGATACGCGCATCCAGTTTGTATTGTATCCAGTGTGCGCTATCAGATTTTTGCAGTAGCTGATAACAATGCCATTCAAGGTCATTAAAGTCTAAGATTCGTTGTGAGCGTTTTATGGATTGATAGATGTTTAAGAGTGTATTTCCTGCGGTGTACCAGGCACGATTAGCCTGCATGTTTGTTATTGCCAGTCGCGTATCAATACTGGCTACGAGTGCTTGGCTAATCAGATGATGTAGCGATAGAAATTGTTGTTGCCCCTGATCGCCCATTTTCTTGGCCTGTGCCTTTGATTCCTTGCGGCCGGTCAAGGGTGTATGGTCTTTTTTTAGAAAGACCGAAATTATGTTTTCAAATGCGGTAACAATGTCACCCGCGTGACAACTCTCAAATACAGAATGTAGTGTCTCTACGTATTGTAGATTGGTCTTTGTGGGATGCAGGCTTAGTAGTTTTTGAAATTCAAGCAGATCATGCTGCGTATTCTCGGAAAAAAATGTTTCAGGTCGCCAGTCAGTGACCTCGACTTGTTGCTCTAATTTATGTATTGCATAGGACAACGGTTCTGTTTGTCCCTCGCTGAGCAACCACCAGTCTAACCGGTGTTCTAGAAATTCCATGAGTGCAGTTTTAACGTTGTGCAAGCTACCACAATAGGAAAATAAATGTTGCAGGGCGAAGGCCGTGGTAGAGTCTGGGGTACGCGTAGACAGAGAAAACATGTCATCCCACGCCTCTGATTGTAATGCCAGAGTTTGCTCACGCAGTTCAAAACCGGGTGGGATTTCGGCCTCTAACGGAAAGCGGCGCAACAGTTCCTGGCAGAATGCGTGATAGGTGGTGGTCTTGACAGAATAAGGATGGTGCAAATGCTGTTCATACAGAAGGCGAGCATTCAATCTGGTCTGCTCATCCGGATTTATTTCTAATTGTATTAATAAGCTATCCAGTACCTCAGGTGTACAGGTGGCCAATTCCCTGAGACGATCGGCAAGACGTGCCTGCATCTCAGCGGCGGCCTTGCGCGTAAAGGTTATTGCCACAATACTGCCCGGGGCATAACCCTTCAGCAGCAAGCGCAATAGCCGCGATATCAACAACCACGTCTTGCCAGTACCCGCCGAAGCACTTACCACACAGTTATATTGCGGATCAATCGCAAATGAAAGCTGAACTTTTTCCAATCTAGTCATCCAAATGAATTTCCCACCATTGACATCCCA
>JBGMRO010000090.1:0-10257 GCA_048061555.1 Thiohalomonadales bacterium
CGTTATATTTCTATTATCAAATATCTGATTACTTAATTCGATTTTACGTTCAAATGCATTGGCTCGGTACTGTATGCGAGTTACTTCATTGTCGGGTGGTACCAGATTTACATCAGCAAAGCCAACTATACTGTAGTTGGAAAAAAGCATTAACAAAAAGCTGCAACGTAGTATTCTCAAAACGCTATCAAAATTGAATTTGTTATACATTTTGTGCATGAAGAATTTACGCTATCAATTATTGTAGAGGCTAACAGGAAACGTATCAAAAAAATGGCTTAACATCGGTTTGACTTCGTTTGCTTGTCGGATATCCACGCCATCGAAATGATCAATGTTGTTCCAAAGAATAAAGCCGCTCCTTAAATCAATTAAACTCACGTTTAAGTAAATTCTGCCGAAAGTGAGCTGGTCTTTAGAATAACGGTAAATATCCACAACGGTTTCATCTGTTGTCGCGATCTCAATGGTTTGTCGACCGGTAACAAATAAGGCAGAATCGACATTTTGCTTAGTGAGGTAACTGAGTCCTGGCCCGATTTCATAGTCGAATCGATCAATTTTTTGCGGCCAGCTGCCCCAGCCGCGTGTATGTTTTCGAATTGACCGATTTATCAATTTTAGTAACGCAGTATGGTCACGTATAACCGCGCTAATATTATCAGACTGAAAGACGATAGTGTGTAGGCCCATTCTTGTCGCTAAATATTGCCCAAGTTCTTTAACGAAGATTTGCTTGGCCATTTTTGACCATGATGGCATGTCTTCAATAACGCCGCCAGGAAATACTTCTCTGACTATAATTTGCGTGGGAAAAAGCAATACACGGTTAACAAATTTCTCTCGGTCTGAATTATTGATATCATAGTGAAAGTTGTAGCTTTTCGCGGCCGGTGTACAGGCGACCATGATGATGAATAGTGGCAAAAGGCTTAAGTAGAGTGTTATTGACTTCATCGCAGAGTTGTCTGGTTCAATAGGTTGGGATAGCTGCCATTCGAGCAACCAGTATACGACAAGCTATGATAATGTGCAGCGCGAGAATAATTGTTAAGTGAATGTAATTTCATGAGTATTTCTTTTTCTGGCCGCATGGATAAAAAAATACCTAGATTTTATTCAAATGACAAGGCTTTAGCCGTCTCCTTATTACTGTAAGCCAGGATTTAAAGGTGAGGTATGCGCGATATCACCCATAAATCCTTTCTGTATAACTACCTGGAGATAGTAATGACCTCGACAAGATATTCCCACCATTACGTTAAACCCGCCGCCACATTGCTGTTTGCTGTGAGCTTGCTGGTTGGTTGCGATAGTAACGAGCAACAAGATACCGGTGCAACACCGGGCCTATTCAGTATGTCGATACCCGATAGCATGACTGGCGGTGCAAGCTTGGCAAGCAAAACGATTGCCGCTAAGGCAGGTGTCGCATTAGCGGCTTCGGGGGCCACCGATGTGCCTTGCTCATTTTTAGGGTCGGATGACGAAGACCTGTTTCGTAATGGTTATGAAATGACAAAGTTCATGGTATCGGTGGTTGCCACGTGGACCTGTGTCGCCGACAACGCGATAATTTTATCAGACCATGTCGCCAACGATGGCGCCATAGTCGCCACCGATAATAGCAAGACCGCCACGGCTTATGACCCAGAAGAACCCACCCATTATAGCGTGAGTGCCGATTCCGTGTCACAGAGCACAATCCGATTATATTATGATTATGCGGTCGATTTGCCGCCAACCATCAGCGACCTACCCGGTGTCTATTTATCCTGGGATGAAGCCGAAAACGGTGATGTACAGGGTAAGTTAATCATCGATATTACCGGATTGGCAGCCTCTAATATCGATCCAGAAGACCCCATCGCTATGCGTCTGGATTTTGATAACAATAGCAGCCGTAAACTGGCCAATATGGTTTTATTGTTCGATACTAGCAATCAGTGGGCAGACGGTTTTAGAGTCGAAGTGGTAAAAGATCTTACCATGCCAGCCAATCAACAAGTCTTCACAGCCCGCGGATTATTGTCAATGAAAGGCCAATTTTTACCGGCCAATGGTGTCACCGAGGTACCCACGTTGAAGATGTTTACGGTATCTGACGCCTTTGGGGGAGGTGCGGCTATTGCTCAGTTTGACGATATTGCGCTACCCTTAGAAATTAATACTCAAAATAATATGGGAAACTATATATTTAGCAAGCGAGATAAGTATTTCTTCGATGCCAATCAAAAAAGTGCCAAACCTTGGGATTGGATCTTCAAGACCATTATTCGTTCAGAATATCGTGGAGGCCGTACTACCGCGCTGACCGGTGGCACGTTCGAACCCTTAGACCCCTCGCTGGATATCATCATTGCCGCACTGGGCCTGGATGAAAACTATTTTACCGCCTCACAGTGTGGTGATCTGAATAGTAGCTGCGATCAATTCCTAGACGCGGTTTTTGCTGACGGATTTGCCGGACAAGAGATGAATCAAGGTTCGGAACCCGATGATTGGCGTGTTGCTGCGATCCAGGCAGCAACTTCTCTTGATAGTGTTTTACCCGTGGGTGACTCTTGGGATACGGTATTCAATCAGGAATTTACCCCTAAATAGGCAGAACCCGCTATAACTCATGGATAGCCGCTAACGTCAAAGTAGGTGTATAGAATGGCCCGTCGATTAGTCGCCGGGCCATTCTTCTTTTTTTACACCGTTTAACAGGTCAAGTTGATTTTGATATTCGGCTTTCTTTTGAACTAAATACGCTTCCAGATCGATTTCATACAGTTGCTCACGAAATACTTCGGTATAATGATGCCAACGCCGCAAACTCTTATCGAGCCATTGTTTATCTCGTTCCTGGTCAGGATTAACTTCAAGATAGGCGAAAAAAGCCAATAGGTAACGCATTGCATTGCGTTCGAGTATCCCCTTAGTACCCTTCTGAAATACAGGCTGCCCAACTTTATCCGTAGCGAGTATACTGAAGCCGACCTTGTTTCTGCCTATCGTTAGCAAGTAGGCTTGAATCGCCGCTCGCGTAAAAAAACCAAAATAGGCGCTTAATTCAAAATTTAGCAGGCTTTTTCCATCGGCGGTGGGGACAATCTCTAAACTAATACGATAGTCTCTAGAAAAGAGTGGCCCTTCCTGTGCGGACATGGCGATATACAGATAATTAGCATGGATGGTCTGCTTGGTCAGTGTATATTCAAATCTGAATACATCTTCGGGTTCCGCATAATCATTCGACCCTAAATAGACATCGAGAATCCGGGCGCTTTTTTGAATGCATGCCTTGATGTGGATTTGTAAAATCAGTGCGTCGCACCATTTATCCTGGCTCAAAAACGCCTTGAACGCAGTGTACGGGATCTCGGATATCACTAAAAGCTGCGTGCTACCTGCGCCCGAATAGTACTTTGTGTTAATCGAGATTGGAATAGGGTAGTAATCGTTCCCCGGGGCGTAGGATAAAAGCTTCAATTTATCCTGGAGTATGTTGCGTCTTACATCGATGCTATCTGCCAGTGTATAGGGTGCTCCGCTAATATAACAGGCTAAAAAAATTGTTAGGCACCGAAATATCGAAAACAATTTGCAATCCATAGGTGCGTGTCTCATGTCGATCTGTTCTAGCCGTCTATTTTAGTTAATTTTTCATGGTCGGTTTATCGAGATTCAATCTTTGTTGTTCCGCAACGTTTACAGGTAAGGCGTGTCACCAACAAACCTTGTTTACTATCAAACTGACTTTCCTTGTCTACCTGCCACTTATGAAATCCTGAACGACACAAAGTCTTGCCTTTGTGTCGTTCTTTTAACGAAACCTTTTTGAATTTAATGACATTGCTCATGGTTGAACTATCCTGATGTGATTCCACAAATTATACCTGTCAAGCCGCTAGATATAGGGTAGTATTTCGTCATGGGTCAGTTGTAAACATTGCTGGGTGTGTAAGGTATCAGTGCCACCGGCACCGATCGACAATAGAACTCTGTCTACCCCGGACCGTTTCAATTCTAATAACTTTTTACGACAATGTTCTGGGTCACCGACGATAATAAAACCCAGTTTTTCTAGTATTGTAAAGTGGGCAAGTTTGTCTAACAAGGGTTGGAAGAAACGATAACGGTGGTAGTACTCATAACTGTGGTACAGGTCTTTAAGGATAGGCCGGGTAAACCCGAATAATTGTCGGTAAAACCATTCCAACGCAGGTTTTGCGAGATCCTTGGCGACTTTCGGATCCTCATGACAAAAAAAACCCACTGTCATGGCGACTTTACTCGGCAGTGAATGTCTTTCTACTGCTATTTTATAGCGTTTAATATCCTCTTTAATCATAAACCAGGGTTTAAATGGACCGCATAATGCGTTGACGCCTAGTTCTGCGGCGATGTCGAAAGACTGTGGGCTTACTGTGGCCATCCACAACGGTGGGTGGGGTGTCTGTATACATCGTGGGGTAATCTCCAAGTCCTTAAACTGGTACTGGTCATCCTGATAATTCAAAATTTGTTTACCGAGTGCTAGTTTGACGATCTGTAGGGATTTCATGGTCAGTTGTCTGCTTGACTGCATATCTATTGCGAAGGCCCGATACTCCTTGGGTTGAAAGCCTCTTCCGAAACCGAATTCGACACGACCGTTCGATAATATGTCCAGACTCGCTATGCGCTCTGCGATATGGATGGGGTGATGGTAGGGCAGTGGAATAATGGCATAACCCAAACGAATCTGTTTAGTGCGTTGGGAAGCGGCGGCCAAGAAAAGGTCAGGTGCCGAACTATATGAGTAACCCGGCATAAAGTGGTGTTCGACCAACCAGACGGCATCAAACCCTAGCCCGTCGGCCAACTCGATTTCGTCTAAAGTTTGTGCAAATAAAGCAGCCTGTGTCAATTGGCTGAAATCAGGCAGGGAAAGTTCATAGAATAAGTCGATCAACATCGAATTCTCCAACATACACGGGGAAAAATACGTTATATTATCCTAACATATAGGTTGGGCTTGCAGTGTTTCGAAGTAGGGTGGATAAGCGTAGCGTATCCACCAATGATCAGCATGGTTAATCTCTTGAGCTGCGAAACTTGAGTTAACTACCCAAAGCGTTTGAGATTTAGGTGTTTATAGTGTGTCAATTTTTACTCTCAATTTTCATCGGTCATATACAAATCGGTCATATACTATCGATCATGTACAAAGGTTAGTCTTGAAAACGAATTCAGTAAACATATGGAAAGCTAATGCAATTTGGGTCTAGGGGTTGGCAACATCGTAATTGGTTGGGTTCATTCTACCCAGAAGATCTGCCGCCCGAATGGCGATTACCTTATTACAGTAATGAATTTGAGACGGTATTAATTCCCAGCAGTGAATTGCGGGCTAGTCACCCAGACCAAATTCAGGAATGGCTAGAGGATTGCTCGGATAATTTTTCTTTTTTTATTGAGATCGATGCCAAGCAAGAGTTTTCTATGCAATTGCAAAAGGCGCAACTATTAATTCCCCAATTAGGCGGAATTGTATTGGATATACCGGTAAAAGAGACAGGTTATACGAGCGAAAATATTGGCCAATTGGTGCATAATACCCTCGGTCATCGAGTTCAAGTCTATGCACCCGAATCTACTTCGCACGAAAAAATTGAGAGATTGGGCGCGAAACTCTTCAAGCACTTCTTAACGACACCTAAGCCCGCTGGTGCTTGTTTAGCCTTACTTAGTGACAACAAGCCATCTATGACCGCATTAAAGGAATTGTTGGCTGTCTTGCAAGCCACCGGCGGTGGTTGTGAGGCCTTATTTTTAGCGGGTTCTAATCCCGAAGTCGAAGTCCTGCGTCAAGCGAGCGATATCTACAATCTCAGTTATTGAACCTAGATTGGCCACTCAATTACTACAAATTGAAACAATTTGACACAATATATTGCATTAATTTGCGCGCATCCTGATAGTATTCAACGTATTATGAACTCAAGTTTCGCAGTTCAAGAGTTTAACCATGCTGATCATTGGTGGATAAGCGAAGCGCATCCACCAAATTGCAGAGTAGTACGGTATTAACGAGCCACTGAACTCCGAAACCTGAGTTATTAACTCACTATATAGTTATTCCATTATATCCAGTAATGAATATAACCTCGTATTGAAAATACTTCTGAGGGTTAAGGCACGATATTGGCAATGAAAAATGTCTACGTAACAAAATCAAGTGATCCGGGTCAATTATTAACAGAGTCAATGATCAATTAATTCTTCTAGCAAAATAAAAGATGAGGTCGGAGTTCCGATTATGAAACGATTTAGCTTATTGCTCATTACCGTAATGATACTGCCACTATCAAGCACTTTGTTGGCGAATGATGCTGCGCAAAAATTAGTAGAAAATACCACTACGACCATACAGGCAGGGCTAGCGGCCGAGCAAGCGGCGATAAAAAAAGATCCGAAAATTGCGGTCGCCCTGGTAGAAAAAGTTGTATTACCTCAGTTCAATTTTACCAAAATGTCAAAAAAGGCGCTCGGCAAAAATTGGAAAAAAATGAACGATAGTCAGAAAACACTTTTTATAAAAGAGTTTAAGACCTTATTAGTGCGTACCTACTCGGCGACATTAGTGGACAATTATGATCAGAAAATCAAATATTTACCCTGGAAATCAAAAAAAGGTGGTAAAATTGTACTTGTACGAACGGAGCTAGTGCAACCGGGTGGCTTTCCAATTCCGTTAAATTACAAATTGTCTAAGTTAAAAGATGGTAGCTGGAAAGTTATTGATGTAATCATTGATGGCATCAGTTTGGTTAAAAACTACAAAAAGAGTTTTGCCAAAGAGATCAGGGCCACTAGTATCGATAAATTTATAGTACGTTTGCAGGAAAGTAATCAATAACCCGGGTATTTCAGCCCAAGAGTGCATTATATTTATGGCAAGCCTTGCAAGGGTGTAATTTATTCGCTGCCACGTTACAATAAGCCCGGTTCCGCGATACAATGCTTGCTAAGCGATTGATTTCACAAATATCCAGGTCTGATTGGATAAACGATAAAATGGTAGAGATATGCAAGATGCGATAAAAGCAATAATTGAAACAGGCTTAGTAGAGGTGCAGGCTACTGTGGTAGGAGACGGCAGCCACTTTGAGGCCACCGTAGTGGGTGTATGCTTCGAGGGCAAGTCTCTGCTGCAAAAGCAAAAAATGGTATATGCCTTACTTTCCGACAAAATCACCAATGGTGAAATACATGCAATAACGATTAAGGCCTATACTCCAGAAGAATGGCAAAAAGCGAGCCGTTTCCAAGTTGGTAGCGCCTGATTTCCGAAATTCGTTACCTATCCTAATACTTCAGATCTTTACAATATAACTCACTTTTATGGATAAACTCATCATCACCGGTGGCGCTACGATAGAAGGGAGTGTGCGCATCTCCGGCGCCAAAAACGCTGCATTACCCATCTTGGCTGCGACACTGTTAGCGGAGGGTAAGATGCGTGTGTGTAATGTCCCGCATCTACAAGATGTCACCACCACAATGGCGTTACTGGGGGCGATGGGGGTACAGCTCTCGGTCGATGAAAAAATGAACATTGAGTCGGATGCGTCGACCATAAATAAGTTTCAGGCGCCGTATGACTTAGTCAAGACCATGCGCGCCTCGATATTGGTATTAGGTCCCCTATTGACGCGATTCGGCAGGGCGGAGGTATCACTGCCTGGTGGTTGTGCAATAGGTTCGCGTCCCGTCAATCTACATGTCGAAGGTTTACGCGCCATGGGTGCAGACATCGAGATCGAGAACGGTTATATAAAAGCCAAAGCGAAGCGGCTACGCGGCACCAAATTAGTGATGGATATTGTCTCTGTTACGGGCACCGAAAATTTACTCATGGCGGCGACGCTTGCCGACGGCGTAACCACCATTGAAAATGCCGCGAGAGAGCCGGAAGTCGTTGATCTGGCTAACTGTTTGATTAAAATGGGCGCGAAGATTAGTGGTGCAGGTTCGAGTACCATCCGTATCGAAGGCGTGGATACCCTGCAGGGCACAGAATATGAAGTATTGCCAGACCGTATCGAGGCAGGCACCTATTTAGTGGCAGCCGCCGTTAGTGGCGGAAAAGTGGTGGTCAAGGATACGCGTCCAGATCTCTTGGACTCGGTACTGATCAAATTACAAGAAGCGGGTGGTGATGTAGAGACGGGTGAAGACTGGATCAGCCTCGATATGCACGGCAGGCGTCCAAAAGCGGTGAGTGTACACACCGCGCCGTATCCAGGCTTTCCGACTGATATGCAGGCTCAATTCACCACCTTAAATTGTATCGCTGAAGGTGTGAGTGTCATTACTGAAACAATTTTTGAAAATCGTTTCATGCACGTACAAGAATTACAACGTATGGGTGCAAATATTAAGTTAGAGTCAAATACTGCGATCATTAGCGGTGTTGAGGCGTTGACCGGCGCACCCGTAATGGCAACGGATCTGCGCGCATCTGCGAGCTTAGTCCTGGCTGCAGTGGTGGCAAAAGGGGAAACCTCGGTCCATCGAATCTATCATATTGATCGTGGCTATGAACGCATCGAAGAAAAATTCCAACAGCTCGGTGTTACCATTCGGCGAGTCGCGGAAGCTTAGCCTTATCTGCGTATAAAGAATCAAAAATCAAATAAATCCGAAATAATTATTATGAAAGCGCAGATCATTATCGCATTGTCGAAGGGGCGAATTTATGATGAGACCCTACCCTTACTGGCACATGCGGGGATTGTCGCGGTAGATGACCCTAATAAAAGCCGGAAATTGATTCTGGATACCAATCATGAGCATATAAAATTGCTGGTACTGCGGGCTGCCGACGTACCGACCTATGTACAATACGGCGCTGCAGATTTAGGCGTCGCCGGTAAAGACGTTTTATTAGAACACGGCGGCTCGGGTTTGTATGAACCCTTGGACTTACGCATAGCCTGCTGTAAGTTAATGGTTGCCGGCAAAAAAGAACTAGCAGAAGAAAAAAATACACAGGGTGATCATAAATCGGCGCGATTACGCATTGCCACAAAATATATTCATAGCACCAGACATTATTTTGCCAGTAAACGGCAGCAAGTAGAGATTATAAAACTTTACGGATCTATGGAGTTGGCGCCTATCGTAGGATTGGCAGATCGTATAGTCGATGTCGTCGATACAGGTAACACCTTAAAGGCGAATGGTCTCATACCGCTCGAACATATCATCGACATTAGCTCTCGTCTAATCGTAAACAAAGTATCCATGAAGCTTAAGCATGAACCCATTAACGAATTGATAAATCAACTTGAATCAGCCGTGTTAAAAAAGACCTGAAGGGGAAAAGTAGGGTTAACAATATAGTAGGGTCAGTGGTTCTACACTAAACGTTATAACTTAATATTATCATGAATAATACTGCACTAAATATATTACACCTGGACGCCGGGGATACGACCTTCTGGTCCGACTTAGAACAAAAGTTGGCGTGGGAATCGGTATCCGATGATGCCGTCAATGCAACCGTGAAAACTATCGTCAACGAGGTGCGATCACGCGGTGATTTGGCACTGGTTGAGTATAGTAATCGTTTTGACCACCTGTCGGTATCCGGAATGGACGAGTTAGTGATTAGTGCACAGCAAACCTCGGCCGCGTTGGCATCACTGCCTAGTTCGCAACGTCAGGCATTGGAAGCCGCAGCACAACGTATCACCGTTTATCACGAAAAACAGATCCAGCAGGATTGGCAATACCAGGAGGCCGATGGCACGATATTGGGCCAAAAGATAACAGCCCTGGATCGTGTAGGATTGTATGTGCCGGGTGGTAAGGCAGCGTATCCCTCTTCAGTACTTATGAATGCAATTCCTGCCAAGGTAGCCGGAGTCTCTGATGTGACGATGGTGGTACCGACTCCGCATGGTGAGATCAATGAACTGGTCTTGGCCGCCGCTGCGTTGAGTGGTGTTGATCAAATATTTTCGATCGGTGGCGCGCAGGCGATTGCCGCGATGGCGTACGGTACACAAAGTGTCCCCCGGGTTGATAAAATTGTGGGTCCAGGAAATATCTATGTCGCCACTGCCAAGCGGATGGTATTTGGTCAGGTGGGTATCGATATGATTGCGGGTCCATCCGAAATTCTGGTGGTGTGTGATGGCCAAACAGATCCTGAATGGATCACTATGGATCTATTTTCACAAGCCGAACATGATGAAGACGCACAGGCTATTTTAGTCA
>JBGMRO010000091.1:0-1953 GCA_048061555.1 Thiohalomonadales bacterium
TTTACGATCAAGGAGAAATAGACCGTTTGTGGATGGGTACTAGTCTATAAAATAAAGGCTCAACTCCGGCACATAGGTAATAATCAAAACTGCGATCAACAGTATTATAAAAAAAGGTATGGTTGCGCGATAAAGCTCCATGACCGGGCGTGAAAACCGGTAACTAGCGATAAATAGGTTCATACCCACGGGTGGCGTAAAATAACCTAATTGCATATTGGCCAGAAAAATAATGCCTAAATGGACCGGATGGATGCCGTAATTTATTGCCACCGGAACGATAATGGGTATGACTATGACCAATGCCGAAAAAATATCGAGCATCATCCCCAGCGCCAACAAAAAAATATTTAGCAATATGAGAAAGGTCCACTTGTTATCGATGTGCTTACTGATACTATCAAATAGCTGCATAGGCATTTCCGTGTCGATCATATAGTTCGCTAGCGCCATAGACACGGCGAAAATGATCAATATGCCCCCTACCAAAACCATCGATGAGCGCATAATCCCCGGCATTTTTTTTAACGGTATCTCACGTAGTATAAACACTTCGACAATGAGTACATACAATGCGGTAACTGCCGCGGCCTCTGAGACAGTGATCATGCCAGCGTAGATTCCGCCGAGTACGACAAAAGGCAGAGGTAATTCCCAAATGGATTCGCGTATTGCCTTGAGAGTCTCGACATTTGAGGGCCTTTTCAAGGCGGGCGTGACCTGCCTTTTTTGTGTCATGCTATAGGCAGACAATAAAAGAACCATCAGGAGGCCGGGTAAAATACCTGCGAGAAAAAGGTCGTTGATGCCGATATCTTTTGTTAAGCCGAGCTGTTGAAGCATAATCCCGTACAGGATTAGTGGTAAAGAGGGCGCGAATAGCAAACCTAGGCTGCCAGAGCTCGTGATTAAGCCAAGACTAAAACTATCACCGTAACCGGCTTCTTTTAACGCTGGAAACAGTAGGGCACCCAATGCCACGATGGTGACACCCGATGCACCCGTAAATGCAGTAAACAGGGCGCAGGTAATTAAGGCCACAATCGCAAGCCCTCCAGGCAACCAACCGATTAAGGTATTAGTTAAATTGACTAAACGATGTGGTGCCTGACTCTCACCTAGAAGATATCCGGCAAAGGTAAACAATGGAATAGCCAATAAAACAGGAGTTTCTGCCAGTCGGTAGATCTCAATCGCCATGACCGCCAGATCGATTTCTTCGTGATAAAATCCTATCATGGCCCCTGCAGCTAATATCGCGAACAGCGGTGCGCCCAATAGTGCGAACAACAGTAACAATAATATTAATACGATGATCACACCTGAGCCTGCAAATCGCGAATATATTGGTAAGTATGTAGCAGGTAGCGTAGCGACATAATTGCAAAGGCTATAGGGATAATGATTTCAAACAACCAGGCGGGGAGGTTAGAAAAGGCCTTACTCTCTGCCTCCCGTTCAATCAAGACAAACAGGGTGGCATGATAGGCGATAATAGCAGTGACGACTGCGGTGAAAAATGCGGTGATACTTCGTGTAATAATATACCATTTTTTGTTCAAATATCGAGTCAGGACGTCGATCGTGATGTGTTTGTTTTCCCGGCTAGCGGCTAAGGCGCCTAGCAGGGCCAGCCACAAAACCAATATACGCAGCAACGGGTCGGCCCAAGTAAATCCAAATTCGAATAAATTGCGCAGGAAAATTTGACCCGCGGCCAAAATGATCATAGCGAGAAGTAGTAGTGCTAATAGGCTGTCTTCAAATCGATGGATAAAGCTCAAAATACGCGGTATAAATGAGTGATCTGGTATTATTGGTTCTTCATTCTTGGCCATAGTTTAAGGGCCATTTCGTGTATCTGTTAAGTGGACCTTCCTATAGTCTTGCAATAGTCGTTGTACGGTGTTGTACATTTCCGGGCTGAACGCTTGTTCTTTTTTAAGCATTTTA
>JBGMRO010000091.1:2053-10187 GCA_048061555.1 Thiohalomonadales bacterium
GATTTGAACAAAAAAGGTAGATTGTAGATCTGCGCATCTGGATAAATATTTGCCAGTACCGATGAAGTGAATACTCCCCCTTGTAGTTGCCCTACTCGCATTTTTTTAAGGACATTTTTTTCGTTACCCATTACACCGCCCGTGTAGAATTTAAACTTGACGTGGTTATGCGTAAGTTTGCTGATTTTCTTGGCGCCCTTGCGTATTTCTTTCATCCAGCTAGTCCCTTCCGGCGCGATGGTGGCTATCTTGAGAGTGCGTGCCTGCACCGACTGAAAGGAAATGAGAAACCACAACGCAACAAACAGGGGTAATTTTTTCATGGGTCAAAATTCCGGTTAAAAATAGTCGTCAGCGCCATTGAGTAATTCCTTCGCCTGGCGTTTAGCTAAGGTATTTGAAAGCGTCAAACCTGGGTAGTCAGTTTTTGCCAGCAAGACCTCTTTTAAAATTTCATCATGTAATACCCTGTTATAGAGCAAGCGGGCGTATTGTCGTGCATACAGAACCTTGGCCATAAGATTGTGCCCTTGGGAGAGAGTTATCGCACGCTCAAAATGTTTTCTACCCAGTTCGGGCTTCCCACCTAAACTTGGTGGTAGTTGGGTAGCCAATACGGCCAAATATAGATGCGGCTCTCCTTCTTTATAGTCATCTTGCAGTGCTACGACTCGCTCGAGTAGGGCGGTAATTTTTGGCAAATCAGCAATGGCATTCCAGTCACCTTTATGGAGCCGTATCCAGCCTGCCCAAGCACTGGCAAAGGCATACGCGACCGGGATGTCGTCGATGTCTAATTCTGGTAAGGCGGTTAGGAAAACTGAAAATGGCTGGTCGTATACGCTGCATAATAGTTCGTTTTCTATACACAATGCCCGCCTTGCATAGCCCAAAGACTTATCACTAAGTCTTTGGGCGCGTTCTTCATTACTAACAAATGTGCCGGCAAACGTAGCGTAAAGTCGTGCCCCGGCCAATAAATTTTTTGTGTCTTCCGGGTCCGCGTCAATGAAACCGTCGATCATTAGAAGATACGCAGGTATTCCGTCTCGGACCGTCTCGGGATCGTTTTGATTTAGCAGGGCCTGTGAAAAATTAGTGGCTAAGTGGGCAGTGGCAGAACTCAATAATGAGGAACAACCACTGGCAAGTGCCAGTAAGAGAAGGCATAAAACGAGTCTGAACATATTTTGCGTTGACTATAAGAGCAGAAGTTACGAAAGGCGTAATAATACCGGTGTCTTTTGGTGATTGCATCTCTAATTAGTGCAAAAATTTTATATTGGTTGATAAGTAGTCAATTGCTGGCTTGCTTCGATGTTTCCAACAGAACTGTGAAAGGTAGGTATATGGATAATAGATCTCTAATGAGCGCTGTTTGTGATGGCGTTATGTCAAGAATGGTTACTTTTTTGCGAAATTTCCTTTGAATAATAGTGGAGCAGTGAATAATGCACACTGGCCACCGAATCCGATCGATAGCACATTTAAAGCGCATTCGTAATGGCCATTAGATACGCTAGCGATTAATGCTGCCATTATCGCCGCAATTATCATGGAAACCGAGTAATAGTGGATGAAGTTGATGGGTTCTCGCCAAAAATTAAGTGGAGAGATGCTGCGAGAGGGTTTATGCCATTTATCGGACGTATGCCGACCTATCGGCAGTAGGCTAATGACCATAATCGCCAACAAAAAGACTAAGACAATGACCCATGCATTGAAAAACAGTTCAGCCGCAAAAAAAATGTCAATGTTGTTGTTTTCCGGTCGGTGCGCAGTGCAGAGTAACCCTACCGCAATCCCTAGTATAATATTTGATTTTCGGATCGTGATGACGGCCATTTTAAATACACTATTTAGATAGAAAGTACCGTGATAAGTCTTAAGGAAATCATTCTTGCAGAGTTGTCTTTTTCTTTTTAATTGAAAGAATTTACCTGCTTTGAGTTTGGAGCGGTAACAAAAACGCTGTTAGCAAAACCATGTGCTCGATTCAAACAGTTTATCGCAACGGTGGTTGTATTAATAATGTGGTGGAGTGACTAATTCATTACGTTAAGACTGTGGACTACAGCATTTTTTAATTCTTTGTATGAGTATCTGCCGCCTATTAATAAAAAGATTTTATTAAGCGATGTTAAATTTGTATAAACACTAGGCAATAATTGAAATGAATGCGGTGATATACATTCAAAATTACCGGTCGGGAAGTAAAACTGATGGGGGGAGGTGGGTTGTAAGCCTATTTAAATCTATATGCTAAACCTCTTCTTCTGCATCGAAGCCTCGAATTTTGTGACAGCCACTGGACAGACTGCAATCTGTCCAGTGTTATGTTACTTAAATCATCGCTGCGGTGACCATTGCTAGGCTGTAAATTGAGTAAACAAGAATGAGCCAGCTTATTATCCCGTCTGACCTTAGAACGTGACTCCAACGGCCATTAAGTCGGTGCTGTCATCCTGTTCCTCATAGTTGACCATAATACTGCCTTTGGCATCTTTCAGGCTATTGATGATTTTAGGGTCAACGGTAACAAAGGTAATTGGGCTGCTAGTCTCGGCATCTCGAATAGTGAAGGTATTCTTACCGGCGTCAACTGACAGTATGTTACCGACGTGAGTCTGCGCACCAGCAGCGTCGCAGGCCATACTTGTTAAAGGCACAAATGCGGCGGTCAATGCGACAATAGCTACGACACGGTTAAGTAATTTCATTTTTGTATCTCCTTATGTATAAAATGTATTCTATAGTAGCGTTTTAAATAGTGCGCAAATAGCTTGCGATTACACTATACCTAATCCGCACACTAGTCTAGTGCCCGTCCACAAACGACCTATTTCCGCAATCTTGTCGTTTGTGAACGGCATAGTAGCTAGTACTAGTAGCTCTATTTCTTAAGGCTAAGGACGCCTCGCATTACCCTATGGCTCAGCATAAATGACTGAGTGCGCAGGGTTGGTAAACACACAGAGACGGACGCTAATGTAAACCGATCATTTCTTTCCAAATCAACTGAGTATATCCAAATATGGACGGGTTAGGTGATTGTGACAATATTGTCAATTAAATGTTTCATTAATTTATTATATGCCTGCGTCAAAAAAAAATTTAATTGTACAACAATATCACGTTGGACTATTCATTAAAGTATAAAGTTTTTTGGTCTGTGGACGATCTGAGTTGGGTATACCCATCACGGATAGGAGTTCTTAGTAGAGGCAGTGTCCTAATTGGCAGAGGAATTTGACCTTGTTGGGTATAACACGTAGTTGACAATCCAGAAACTTTTACGGCTAGTTTTGAATGAATAGTATGCATGCGCTAGCGTAGCGAGGTATCTTTATGAATACAGTAGACCTACAACAATTGGAAGAAAAATTTGGGCAGCTTTCCAATCAAGCGTTAACACAGTTCGCAAAACCCTATATATGCCAAATAGTCTATACAGAGAATGCGGATGTTAAGGAAGAAGCAAGCGGTGTTTTGGATATGATTTACACGGAATGTGTCGGTCGAGGTATCGAAAAGCTATATGATTTGACCTACGAGGCCGTTTCAAAAAATCCAGAATTATGTAATGTAGCTTAGTGTCCTTGGGCTTAGCGCTGCAACACAGCCGCGCCTATAGGGTTGTGTCGTCAGCGTCGATAGCCGCGTTCGGCTTCTTACAAAGAGCTGAGAGGTACGCCTCGCCCTGAATGCTGACAGAACGGCCCAATTGCATCCTGATATTACCTGGCAGGAGAGCTAGGTTTTGCAGAGATTTTATCAGCTTAACTTGGACGCCATGCGCTGTGCCTTCTGAGGCGTGGATGGATTTCAACTACGTACGCACATACCGCTGCATGAGAGTCGTAATATTAGAATTATATTCGTGGCTGTCGATAATTCTGATAAAAAGTGTCGTATTCTACACATTTTAAGGTAAGTTTTTCTTAGCCTTGTAGACGAGGCAACAAAAAAAATACATAAGTATTATGGCTAAATTAGTACTAATGGCTTGACACTAACCCCAACGGAAATTCAGGTGTTGTTTCGGTATTTAATATGTAATAAGTATGTAGTTGAAAGATATTACTCTGCAGCGCATACTAGGCGAATGAAATCACGACTCAATGATATTCCCATATTAAAATCGGTGCCTACTTATATAGAAGCAAATTATTATAATCGAATACGAATTGGCATCGACCGACTAGGCCCTCCCTTACGGATAGAGCTAATGAATCTACGTGGTTTAGATCTGATCGCAGATACCGATGCCTGGGTCTGTGTGGACCAGGCGATGAATGATTTACCGATTTTGGCGTGGACAGGATTTGAAACCGGCAGGCGTTCGAGTTTACAGGAGGCGGTTGCTTGTGAACTGAAGTTTTATCATAGTCATGCTGATTTGATCTGTGGCAGCGTATTAGGTCTTGCCTACAGGGCAACCACCAATAAACTTAAATTGATTCACGAACTAGAAGCTCGACATTGCGTAATTCGCAATTTTTCTCCCTCAATCTAACACTAATACCCACGCCCACATCCTACGAATACTAACCCTCTCGTGAAACCTCGCTTGCGAATAAATGGCGCAAGTATCGCTTCCTTCTCCTCCTCCAAATAATAATAATGTGCCGAGGAGGATTTTTGGTGCCTAAAATATCAGCAATATTGGGCATTTATATCACTATAGCCCATTAGAACCCATCCAAAACGGTTTATTCTGCAATTACTTCGCTGTGGCGCGTAGCGGTTTCTACGGGAATTTTGCCCACAATGACTATAAATTATTGGTGTTTTCAAAACCGTATCTAATTTCTGGCAGAATAGATAAACTGGGCGATAAATTAAATATTTTTATGGCATATATTTAGAGTTAGGTCATGTTATATATAGTAAATATAAATAACATTGCCCAGTTGTAATCTCGTTATGAGATATTAATGGCCGAAAAAATTTATACAATAATTCTACAAATCGCAAATTCAGAAGGGGTATAACTAGAGGTGGTTAGCACGAGGAACCATAATCGAGTGAAGGCAGGGCCGGGATTTCAGCCGATAATAATAATCCTCTGCTTGTTAATCCCTATACCTGCGTTTGCGACGCATAATGATGGACGCAAACCCACTGGAGGCACAGAGGCGAAATCTCAATCCATGACTCAGGAGGAAATGGACGATAGGCAAAGACGTCAAAAGAATATCGATTTGCTCGACTCTATTGGGCAAGCCCCAGAGAAGAACCGGCTGGAGCAAAAACAGCAATTACCGCCAATGACGTTGGAGGCTGCAGAGGAACTCGCATTGCGCAATGACCCTGAGATTTTGAGGATACAAGCGATTCAAGAGAGTCTGGAACAAAAGGCACAGGCTGCATTTAGTTGGCCCGACCCGAAGTTAAAAATCGGTGCCTTGAATGTACCTGATTCAACCTGGGATTTTGATACGGATCCGATGACACAAAAAGTGATAGGGATTGTACAGGAATTTCCACCCTATGGGGCGGTTGCTGCAAAGCGGGATCAAATTATGGCGTTGAGTAACGCGAGCCTGTATCAATATGAGAATCAAAGGCTCGAGACCTTGCGCAGTATTCGGCGTCATTGGTTAACGGTACATAAACACTATCAAGTCAGAAAATTATTACGAAAAAGCATCGATATTTTTGTGCAGCTTAAAAAAATCACACAATTGCAATATCGTGCTGGCCGCGGCAAACAGCAGGATGTTCTGCGCGCCCAGCTTGAGGAAAGTCTATTACTGGATAGAAAGGTGGAGGTAACCGCAGAATACGAGAAGGCCATCGCGCAACTGCGAAAATCTTTAAATATTTCGTTGTTTAAACGAAATCTCGAGATGGCCTTTCCGTTGATAAAAAATCCCCCTTCAGAGGCCCAAATACGCCGAAACTTAGACCATCACCCATGGTTTATGGTTGGGGAAACGTATGTAAAAGCAGCGAAAAGTGGTGTACAATCAGCCAATGCCCAGTTTAAACCCGGCTGGTCATTGGACCTCAGTTATGGGCAGCGTAACAATGAACTGGATGACCTGGTATCGGCCGTTGTTCTCTTTGACCTACCGATATTTCGGGGCAGTCGTCAAAGTCGACAACTTCAATCCAGTCAGTCTGCATTAACTGCTGCTAAATACAGTCTCGATGATCGCCAACGAGAGATCAATCGACGTCTTGAAGAAAGCCTATCCGCTTATGCACGCGCAAACGAACGACTGAAATTATATACGAAGTTTTTACTTCCTCAGGCCGAACAGAATACTGAATCATCGTTGAGTGCGTATCAAAGTGGGGTCAATACGTTTAGTGTCTTAGTGCGGGCACGTTTGATTGAAATGGATAGCCGTATTCAATTCATAAAGCTTAGGGTAGACAAGGCACTTGCGAAAATTGAATTGTTATACTTAGCAGGAGTGCAGTAAATGGCTAAAAAATCCTTCGGCGATGACGATGCCTTCTGGAAAGAGTTTGCCGCATCCAATAATATTGGTGACATGGACCGTGAAGCCGATCATACTTTTGATTCAAGCAAGGTCAACACAAAGGCGGGACCTTCCATTGAAGTGGATAGGCATGCTGCATCCAGGCTAAATTCTGGAAACTTTGGTAGCTCTATGAAAACAACGAGTCAATTCGCTATAGCCTTAGCGATCGCTGCGGTACCCATCGGATTCTATTTATTTCAGCCAGGGAGTTTTAGCGACATGTTTTCGGACGTTACCAATGTCGAATCGTCTCTTGAACGTGGTCGCATCCTGCAAGAAGAAGCCGATAGAATCAGTGAGACGCTGAACAATATACAAAAAAATAAAATAGAAGAAATAGCGACACTACCTGTCACAGACACTGCGTCGGTACCATTAAAGTCAAGCTTGACAACGGCGTTGACTAAATCGCCTCGGCTGATTAAATCTATATCGACCGCAAATAAAGAAACAGCGTTAACACATGCAGCAAAACATGCGGACCCAAACTATATATGCCCCATGCATCCATCTGTCGTTACTACCGATCCCAATGGCATTTGTCCCATTTGTGGCATGGATGTGGTTTTAGTTGAAAATGCCGGCGAATCCGGTCTAGTGACATTGACACCCACGGTAATGAATTCTCTAGGGGTACGCACTGCAAAAGTAAAACGACGAACATTGTATAGAAAAATTGATAGTGTGGGTTATATTAACGTAGATGAAAACAATATTCGTGTGGTCACTCTGCGCACGGAAGGTTGGGTAGAACGTTTGGTGGTGAAAACAGCGGGTGAGCATGTCACTAAAGGTCAATTGCTATTTGAAATATATTCGCCGATTTTAGTCAATGCGCAAGACGAATACGTGCAAGCCTTACGGCATAAAAATAAATTACTATTAGGTGCCTCGCGTGAGCGACTGCTTGCGCTAGGTGTATCCAAAGAACAAATAGACGAATTAAAAATATCCAAAAAAGTCGAGCACCTGGTGAAAATATTTGCGCCACAATCGGGCATAATTGCAGAATTGAACGTACGCGAAGGTATGCACGTTAGCCCGTCACAAAATATAGTGAATTTAGTCGATTTATCCTCTGTGTGGCTCTTAGTCGACGTTTTTGAACGACAAGCGAGTTGGGTGAAGAAGGGGCAGCGCGCCGAGGCTACATTGCCGTTTATGCCAGGACGTTCCTGGGAGGGGATGGTGGAATATATATATCCCAGTCTAGACGCAACGACGCGTAGCTTAAAGGTTAGATTGCGCTTTGACAATCTAAAGGAAGAATTAAAACCCAACATGTATGCCGATGTGTCTATTTATGCCAAACCAAAGAAAAAAGTCTTGGCCATACCCCGCGAAGCATTGATCAGAACCGGTAAGGAAAAACGCGTTATTGTTGCACTGGGGGGTGGGAGATTTATGCCAATGTCGGTGCAGGTCGGCATGGAGACCGATAGTAAGGTGGAAATTTTAAGTGGATTGGCCGAGGGTGACGAAGTGGTGACCTCGAGTCAGTTCCTTATCGATTCGGAAGCTAGTCTAAAGGCTAGTTTGGCGCGTTTGGCGGGAGGAGGTTGATATACCCAAATCGTCTAAAATTTAGGCTTTATTGCCGTCCTATTTTAACCATAGCTTCGTTGAAATTCCTTGCA
>JBGMRO010000092.1:0-8311 GCA_048061555.1 Thiohalomonadales bacterium
CCATTTGATTATGTCGATAACTGCTCAAAAACAAGATGTGTCTGACCCTGACACCATTACCGAGTTTGCCAAACGGGTTATCAGCCAAGAAAGATTGGAGTACTTATTTCTATTAACTGTGTCGGATATACGTGCCACTAACCCCACATTGTGGAACTCATGGAAATCCACCTTGCTTACCGATTTATATAATGCAACCCGTAGGGCGCTAAGACGAGGTCTTGATCACCCAGAAAAACAGCAAGACCGGATAGAAGACAATCAACAGGTCGCCTTGGCTGGATTAGAAAACTTGGGCCATGATAAATCAGACATTATAGAATTCTGGAGTTCCGTAGAACAAAATTATTTCATACGATTCTCGGCCGATGAGATAATCTGGCAAACTGATTCCATATTGTGCAATACGGGAAATGAACTGCCCTTAATAAAATTACGCCAACGAAGCAGTGACGGTAGCACCGAATTATTCATATTAGCCGATGACAAACTACAAACATTCGCTATTGTCACTAATATGATAGAACGTCTGTCCTTAACAATCACCGACGCTAGAATAACCACCTCGCAAACAAAATATACCCTCGAAACATTTATACTATTGGAAAAAAATGGCCAACCCATAGAATATTCGAGGACCATGGAAATACCACAGAGACTCAAAACGGAGTTATTAAGCGGCGTCATCCTTAGCCCGCAGAACATAAATAGCCTAGGAATTTCTCGACAAGCCAAACACTTTACGGTTGCCCCAGAAATTACTTTTTTGACAGATCCAACGAATGATTGGACGGTACTCGAACTGATTGCCAAAGATCAACCCGGGTTACTCGCCAAGGTAGCAGTGGTATTGCTCAACAATAAAATAATTGTCAAAAATGCAAAAGTCAGCACCCTTGGCGCAAGGGCAGAAGATGTCTTTTTCATTACCGACGAAGAAGGACATGCTATTTCAAGCACTAATATACTTAATAGTATCCAACAGGAAATCCAGTCTCTGCTAATAAGTTAAGAGATAGGTAAAAGGTTCTAGGTTAAAGGTAAAAGGTTAAAGGTTAAAATCAAAAACCTCAACCCTCGATCCTTTTACCTTTTACCTTTTACCTTTTACCTTTTACCTTTAACCTCGAACCTATTTTTTACATGAAAACTACGACTCCAAATATTGGTTTTATCAGCCTTGGCTGTCCTAAGGCTCTTGTCGATTCGGAGCAAATAATTAGCCGTTTACGTGCCGAAGGTTATGAGATTAGCCCGAGCTATGACGGCGCTGATTTGGTTGTTATCAATACCTGTGGTTTTATAGATTCTGCCATTGAAGAATCTATGGAAACCATTCAGGAGGCCCTGGATGAAAATGGTAAGGTCATCGTGACCGGATGTCTAGGCGCTAAAGGTCGTATCTTACAAGATCGTTATCCCAACTTACTCGCGGTTACAGGGCCCCATGCTACCGACGAAGTACTCGCCGCAATTCACCAACACTTGCCACCGTTACACGACCCCTTGATGAGTCTTATACCCGCTCAAGGTATAAAACTGACACCGAGACACTATGCCTATCTAAAGATAAGTGAAGGTTGCAACCATCGCTGCAGTTTTTGCATTATTCCTTCATTGCGTGGAGACCTTGTTAGCCGACCTATCAATGAAGTCCTTGACGATGCACAAAGACTCGTCGCCGCCGGTGTTAAAGAATTGTTGGTTATCTCTCAGGATACTAGTGCGTATGGCATCGATCTAAAATACCAATCTTTTTTCTGGCAGCAGCAGTGTTTTCAGACTCGATTTGTAGACTTGGCCAAGGCCTTGGGACAATTTGGCATATGGGTACGCATGCATTATGTCTACCCTTATCCACATGTCGATAATGTCATACCCTTGATGGCAGAGGGTCTGCTACTGCCCTATCTCGATATCCCATTCCAACATGCTAGTCCAACGATACTTAAGGCTATGCGACGTCCGGCCCATGCCGAGAATACCTTGCAACGTATCCAAAAGTGGCGATCGATATGTCCAGAAATCGCCATACGTAGTACCTTTATTGTCGGTTTTCCAGGAGAAACACAACAAGATTTTGACGAATTACTGCGTTTTTTAGAGACCGCTCAGTTAGATCGAGTCGGCTGTTTTACCTATTCTGCCGTCGATGGCGCAGCCGCCAATAGTTTAAGCGACGCCGTAGATGAAGACATTAAACAACAACGGTTGGAAACGCTAATGCATCTACAGGCGTCGATAAGCCGCGAAAAACTTACCCGCCATATAGGTAAGCGATTGCAAATCCTGGTAGACAGATTAGAACCCAACGGCCTTTTTGGACGATCGTACGCAGATGCCCCCGAAATCGACGGCCTAGTTGAGGTCATTCACGCCCCTGGAGATATTTCCGTGGGTGACTTTATCGACGTTGATGTTATCGACGCCAATGATCACGATCTGATTGCGAAAATGCCAGATTAACCAAAGTTAACCCACCTATAAACCTCTTTGCACATTTATTGCATTCTTTGTACATTCATTGCAATTTGTACATTAATTGCAATTTGTACATTAATTGCAAATAGTGCTAGCAAATCACCGATGGGGTCAAACCGCTACGACCTCGCACTATAAATTTCCTAAATCATGCGGAAATAGGACAATTTATAGGCAAAGCCTTCCATTATATAGTTTTATTATAATGGAACCCTGCAAAATATCTAAATTGGTCTATTATTGAACTCAATCGAAAACGGACCTGGAGGCAAACGGATTATGAGTGCCCAGACTTTTTATCGGATCGAGAGAAGTAGCTGTTTCAATCCTTATCACGCCCTTGGTAGTTTAGGTCGTTACCTTTTATTGACCCGCCCACCAAAGCTTGCGATGGTCTCGCTATTTTCCGTGCTCATCTGGGCCTACTCGGCATCGGTGGTCATGGCCGATCTCGTCTTGTCCGCACCGCCTAGAGAATCCGCAGAAGCAGGTGCTAAGGTCTATAACCCGTTGGCACAGGCATTGAGTAAAATTACGGGAGAAAAGGTAGTCTACAAGCACCCGACAGACTGGAAAGATTACGAACGAAAAATGAAAAATGACAGCTACGATTTCATTTTCGATGGACCGCACTTTGCGGCATGGCGTATAGACTCCCTAAGAGCGACACCACTACTCAGACTACCTGGCTCACTAGAATTCGTTTTGGTTACAATTCGTACAGCACGCAGCATTCAACAACCGAAAGATTTAATCGGTCATAAAATTTGTACTTTGCCTTCCCCGAACCTAGGTGCACTCAGTGTTTTTTCTATGTTTCCCAATCCTGCACGCCAACCGGAATATCACTTGGTTAGCGGAGGTTTTAAGGAAATTGCGCTGGCAATGAAAAATAATGAATGTGATGCGGCCATTTTTCGAACGAGTTATTATCAGAAAAAGACCAGCCCGATGTTTCGAAGCCAAACACGTGTGATTCAGCATAGTGAGGCAATGATCAATCAAGGTATTACGGTAAGTCAGCGTATTAACCCCAAGTTACATAACAAAATAGTGAAAGCACTCACTGGAAGCACGGGGAAAGTGGCTATGCAGGCGATATTCAAACGTTTCCACACAAAAAATGGTGAAATTGTCCGCTCATCAAAGCGCGATTACCGTAATCAAAATTTGTTAAAAGACAATGTTATCTATGGCTGGTGATAGTGTAGTATAGGTTTCGAATTATCTAACATTGAAGCCCACATCCAGTAAAGGAGATACTTAATGAGTTCCAATAACATTGCTTTCAAATCAATAGGCACCATTTTCGCATTCGTTTGTTTACTCACTTTCAGCAGCATGAGTCTTGCTGGCGATTCAGATCTTAAAACCATGGCGCAAATCATGCTCAAATTGAATCACTACCCGAGTGACGCCGAAAAACAAACCCTAAAAGGAATCGTTTCAGCTAGCAGTGAGGCCCATCATAAAACATTGGCATCGGCGATGATCAATCTGCAACATAAGGCCAATGCCGCCGATATCCCCAAGCTTAAATCCATTGTAAGCGACGGTAAGGCATCGCAAAGCGAAAAAGACATGGCAAATATCCTCTTGGGCCTAAACCATAGCCCTTCCGACGCCGACAAAGCAAAACTCAAAAATATTATGTAATAAAAGAAAGGTAAAAGGCTAAAGGTTAAAGGTAAAAGGATAAGAACAACAAAATTTCTTAATTTTGTTTAGCCTTTGCCTTTAGTCTTTGCCTTTAACCTTTAACCTTTAGCCTTTAGCCTTTAGCCTTTTACCTTTTTTTTAACCTATCTCTTAACTTTTTGCGGAGAAATAGGCTGCCATAACGATCAATCCCCCTCCCATCCACTCTGACATCAAGACGACTTCATCCGTCAACCACTGTGATGAAACCGCACCGACGACTAATTCGAATAACAGAATCACGGCTGAGCGGTATACCGGCATGTGAGTTACCCCGTATTGCACCGTAATGGTCATTAGGGTGACTACGATAATCCCGATGCCTGCTGCCCAGAATATGACTGATGGTTCGATAGTCGGTATGCTTGCATCACTGACAAATATCCAGGCAATCGTAAGATAGGAAACTCCCCACCAACTCACTAAGGTCTTGCTCTTAATACTGACCGCTTGTAACTTTCGTACGGCGATATTGCTGATCGAAAAGGCCATACCTGCGGTCAGCGATAACCAATCTGCGGTGTCCTGCGGCCAGGGAAAACCGAGCGAGACATCCCACAACATAATGACCGCCCCAGACATGGCCACTACCAAGGTAATCCATTCTCGTGTCGTAAGCCGTTCGGACAGCAACCACCAACCCAATAACGTCGACCATACGGGGGAAAGGTAAAACAACAGCATAATTCGTATGACATTGCCGTCTATAATCGCGAGAATAAAAGCGACGTTACACCATGCAGCACCAAGTGCGAGCACAAACAAAAGACGAGAATTTTGTTTGATTTCCGTCCAACACTGTGGCAACAGAAAGCCCGCAAGTACCGCTGCACCGCCGTAAATCAATAATATACTCCACAAGCCCACCAGTCCCACCGACTCTAACGCGCGCAATGGATACCACACGACACCCCACAACGAAGCAGTCAGAAACAGGCTGGATATCGCTAATAGATTGGATGACTTGGACATATGTTCTATAATAGCCCGCTTTTATACTTAAGGTTACGCCTCAGAAGGGCTAGCTCGACTCAAATGCAGTAGAATTATCGAAACCGCACATTACCAGGATAGCGCAAGCTTGGCGTCAGATACCTGTCAGTACCTGTACGACAGGACAAAAATATGAATTCAGATATTAACCAACTACAGCCCTACCCGTTTGAGAAACTGGTCGCATTGAAAGAAAATGTTACCGCAGCTCCGGATAAAACGCCTATTGCCCTATCGATAGGCGAGCCCCGTCACCCTATGCCCGATTTTGTGGCAAAAGAGATTAGCGCGCATATACACTCGATCGGAAAATACCCTCTCAGCAAAGGCCTGGCGCCTCTGCGAGAGGCCATTGCCGATTGGCTCACGTGGCGCTTTAAATTACCCGCGCAGACTATCACAATGGATGCACATGTCATTCCTGTATGTGGCACACGCGAAGGACTGTTTTCATTCGCCCAAGCCATTGTTGACCGCAGTCATAATCCGCTGGTTGTATTACCGAATCCTTTTTATCAAATCTATGAGGGCGCCACATTACTAGCGGGTGCAGAGCCTTATTACCTCAATACCACCGCGGCCAGTAACCTATTGCCCGATTTCGATCACGTCAGTGCCAACACATGGGATCGTTGCCAGCTACTCTACATTTGTTCCCCGGGTAATCCCACCGGTGCCATTCTAGACGAACCGCGTTTACAACAACTTATCTCACTTGCCGACAAACATGACTTCGTTATCGCCTCCGATGAATGTTATTCGGAATTATACTTTGATGAACAGCAAGCACCGGTCGGCCTCTTACAGGCCGCAGCAAATATGGGAAGAATAGACTATCAGCGCTGCGTGGTATTCCATAGCCTTTCAAAGCGATCTAATGTACCTGGCCTGCGCAGCGGTTTTATCGCCGGTGACAAAACCCTACTGGCAAAATTTCTAACCTATCGAACTTACCATGGTTGCGCGATGCCAGAGTTTATTCAACAGACCAGTATCAAACTTTGGCAAGATGAGTTACACGTGATCGAAAATAGAAATCTATATCGGCAAAAATTTTCCAAGGTCCTTGACATACTGCAACCACACATGGATGTATTTATGCCACAGGCCGGTTTTTATTTGTGGCTTAGCACGCCCATCAATGATGAGTTATTTGCACAACAATTATACGTCCAACAAAATGTCACCGTGCTGCCCGGTAGCTATTTGTCCCGGGAATTCGACGGTATAAACCCTGGGCAAAATTATGTCCGTATCGCACTGGTCGCAGAAATGGAAGAATGCCTCAACGCCGCACATCGCTTAGTTTCCTTTAGAAACAGCATAAACATTAATTAAGAAATAGGAGTATAACTATGTCGGAACTTCAGACCGTCATTGAACAAGCATTTGAAAAAAGAACGGAGATTACTCCGCGTAACGTTGACACCCATGTCAAGGATGCGGTTATGGAGGTGCTAAACGAATTGGATCGTGGCAAACTGCGTGTCGCAGAAAAATCCGGCAATGATTGGATTGTGAATCAGTGGATAAAGAAGGCCGTATTGCTGTCATTCCGAATAGAGGACAATCGTTTCATAAAAGGCGGTTTCACCAATTATTTTGATAAAGTCGACTCCAAGTTCGCGGATAGTAATTCGCGTGATTTCCGAGCCAGCGGTGTTCGAGTCGTACCACCCGCAACGGCACGACATGGCTCGTACCTCGCCCCCAATGTCGTATTAATGCCTTCATACGTAAATATTGGTGCCTATGTCGATAGCGGAACCATGGTCGATACCTGGGCGACCGTCGGTTCCTGCGCACAAATTGGTAAAAATGTGCATTTGTCCGGTGGTGTTGGCATCGGAGGTGTATTAGAACCCCTGCAAGCCAACCCGACGATTATTGAAGACGATTGTTTTATCGGTGCACGATCGGAAATCGTCGAAGGAGTCATCGTCGAGAAAGGCTCAGTAATCTCGATGGGGGTCTATATTGGGCAAAGTACCAAGATATACGATCGGGCCACGGGCAAATTTAGTTACGGCCGGGTGCCGGCCGGTTCGGTCGTTGTATCGGGAAACCTGCCCTCTAAGGATGGTAGTTATAGCCTTTATTGCGCTGTCATCGTAAAGAAAGTCGATGATAAGACCCGTAGTAAAGTGGGACTTAATGAATTATTGAGAGAAGACTAATGGCTGTACTCTATGGTATTAAAAATTGCGACACGGTAAAAAAAGCCCGCAAATGGTTAGACAAACGACAAGTGAAATATAGTTTTCACGACTTTCGTACCGATGGAATCGATGAAAAATTACTCGAAACCTGGATAAAATATTTTGGTTGGGAAAACGTTATCAATACCAACAGCAGCACCTATAGACAACTACCGGAATGGCAAAAAGATTTATTATCAGAGGAGACCGTCTTGGGGATTATGCTGGAACACCCAACGATCATAAAACGCCCAGTGATAAAAAAAGGTCGGGTATTTGAAATTGGGTTTAGTGAAGAAAAATACAACGAACTATTTTAATTTTGCCTAAACAAACTTATACGGCAATACTTTTGCGGCGACAACAACTCAAGTATTTTTGTCCAATTAAAAAAAACAACGCATTATGTCAGATACCCTAGACCTTGCCATCCAGCTCATAAAACGTCCGTCCGTGACCCCTGACGACTGTGGTTGCCAAAAGCTCATGACGGAACATCTTGAGGCCTGTGGCTTCAGTATAGAGCACCTACGCTTTGACGAGGTCGACAATTTTTGGGCCAGACGGGGAAATACTTCACCTTTGGTCACCTTCGCCGGCCACACCGATGTCGTCCCCCCGGGTCCACTCGAAAACTGGACTTCCGACCCCTTTACGCCGGAAATTCGCGAAGGACATCTATTCGGTCGAGGTGCGGCGGATATGAAGGGCAGCCTGGCCGCTATGGTGACGGCGGTGCAACGTTTTGTGAAACTGCGACCGGATCATAAAGGTTCTATTGCCTTTTTAATTACCAGTGATGAAGAAGGCCCCTCAGTCAATGGAACCCTTAAAGTCGTGCAACACCTGCAAGCACGCCAAGAAGCGATTGAGGCCTGCATCGTCGGAGAACCCTCTAGCAGCGAACAATTGGGGGATATCATAAAAAATGGCCGTCGTGG
>JBGMRO010000092.1:8411-10152 GCA_048061555.1 Thiohalomonadales bacterium
GAGAACCCTCTAGCAGCGAACAATTGGGGGATATCATAAAAAATGGCCGTCGTGGCTCCTTAGGGGCGACGTTGACGATTCGTGGCATACAAGGCCATGTCGCCTACCCGCATTTAGCCAAAAACCCTATCCATAGTTTGGCCCCATTCCTTAACGAAATATGTGATACCGAATGGGACCAAGGAAGTGAGCATTTCCCCGCAACGACGTTTCAAATATCCAACATCAATGGCGGTACTGGGGTTAGCAATGTTATCCCCGCGACAGTCTGTCTATTGATGAATTTTCGCTATTCGACCGCTCTCAACCATAATCAGCTCATGGAGAGGGTGGAAGCACTATTAAAAAAATACGATTTAGATTTTGAACTCCAGTGGAATTTGTCCGGAAAGCCGTTTTTGACTACCGGCGGCGATCTCATCGATGCGACTAAGGCCGCCATTAAAACTGAACTCAACATCGATACCGAATTATCGACCGCGGGTGGTACTTCAGACGGTCGTTTTATCGCCCCTAGCGGCGCTCAAGTCATTGAGCTAGGCCCTAGAAACGCCACGATACATAAAATCGATGAATGTGTAAGGGTGTCGGATTTAGATGACTTATCCAGAGTCTATGAACGAATATTGCATCTTATGTTAGTGTGAAATTTTTATACAGCCATGTCGTCCTATTTTTTTTGGTCTTATTTTCAATACCGGGATGTACACAAAAACCTCCACAATTATCCATACTCGCACCCGACGCCGTCATCCTCGCTTTCGGGGATAGCTTAACCTACGGTACTGGCACCGCCGATCCCGCCGACAGCTACCCGTCGGTGCTACAGCGCTTAGTGGGTCGAAAGGTCATTAATGCCGGTATACCCGGCGAACTTTCCTCGCAAGGAGTAACACGATTAGCAACGTCACTGGAGAAACACAGCCCGCAATTACTAATTCTTTGTCATGGCGGCAATGATTTATTGCAAAAACGCAGTAAACATCAACTAAAGAAAAATTTGGTAAATATGATACACATTGCGCAGACGCACAATGTTTCAGTGATATTGGTAGCGGTACCCGAACCAAAAATTGCCTTTATGAGCAATGCGACACTGTACGAAGAGATCGCTAAAAAAGAGCAAATCCCTATCGAATCAAAAATATTACTACAGGTTTTGAAAAACAATCAATTAAAGGCAGATACAGTCCACCCCAATGCACAGGGTTACCAGCTTATTGCGGAGGCGTTAAACAAATTAATGACAGAAAGCGGCACAATTTAAGCATGACCTACTTCACTATTACTATTCGTTTCGCCCAGGATAAACATGAAAAATATCAGCCCCATCGTAGATCATCGGAAATTCACCCGTATACCATTTAACGCGAAGGTTCACCTCGTCAACGCCGAAGGGGATTGGCACTGTGAATTGATCGACGTATCGTTGCAAGGGCTACTCGTCAGCAAGCCAGAGCTATGGAACGCAGGTATTGACGACTCATACTTGGTAGAACTACAGATCGAAGAATGTAAATTTTGCATCCATATGGAGACCGTAGTGGCACATATCGAGAGCGACCAGATAGGATTTCATTGCAAAAAAATTGATCTAGACAGCATTACCCACCTTCGCCGGCTGGTCGAACTCAATATTGGCAACGCGAAAATCCTAACCCGCGAACTCACCGCTTTGGGTAAGTGAAATCGTGATTCGTAATTCGTAATTCGTAATTCGTAATTCGTAATTCGTAATTCG
>JBGMRO010000093.1:0-10128 GCA_048061555.1 Thiohalomonadales bacterium
TATGGTTTATATCCACTTCACCAACGCTTTTATTCGCTGTCTCACCTGGTAGGGTAGTGCTTTTTACTTTGAGGTCAAGTAAATTTTCAGAGAGTTCCTTTGGTGGTTGCTGTTTATAATGTGTATTCTGGAAACCTTCTGCAAGTATGTCCCGAAGTAGATTTTCATGTTCATAGCTTAGATCAGTGAAATGAAATTCGTTGCAAGTACCGAATACATTAAGTTTACTATTTTTAATATCTACCTTGATAACATCTGTCCACTTCGCATATTTTTTTTTCAAATAGATTTGAATTTGTTTTTCAATCTCACGGGTGGGATAAGAAAAGCGGTGTTTTGTCCCGTCGATCGTTAATGTAAGCGTTGGACATTCCTCATCATTACAAATCTCGCCGTTGGAGTTACCCGTATCTGCGGTAGTGGCGGATTCACTGGCGCTGGTGCCACATATAGGATCTTTCTTATTTTCCTTTTCTTTGCAATCAAGTACAATATCGCTAATTTCATAGTATATAGCGTCTTTTTGGCTTTTGGTTTTTTCATTTTCCTGTCCACCTGCCGCCATCACATAACCGCTGCAAAACACCATAGATAGGGCCAATTGAATTATTATTATTCTTAGCATAAACATCCTCGAGTGGTTTATTGTTATCCTAATACATCTATTTTCTACAGTAGTTTCTTTAGAAATTCACCTAGAGCAGGTGATATCGTAATTCAAATTTCGGAGTGCAAGAATTTAGTCATGCTGACAGACCATAGGTGGATGCGCTAAGCTTATCCACCCTATGATATCGTGGATGCAGAGATATAGGGTGGATAAGTGTAATACATCCACCAAAACGCACACTAACTATTACTAAACGAATGGGGGTAGTCTAACCTACAGGCGATTACAGAGGGACCACAACCCGAGAACTATCTGTCAGGGATCAATGGAGTTTCAATATATGAAAGGTTAGATTTAACCTATAAATCTTATTCATGATGGCTATGCCCTCAAAACTCAACTCCCAAAGTACCCACAAAACTCCGCCCGGCACCTATAGTGCCTCGGTTCAGAAGTTCGTTGGTCTCTAGATTATTAGGGTAACGGATTTCTTCATTGAATATATTACTGATCTTGAAATTGAGATAGATCTCTGAATATAGATTGTTCTCCCGGAAATTTAAGTCGAACACGACATATCCGTCGATTTTTTCACCAACTCTAGCGCCAAACGAACCATCGATATTTTCACGTGTGAGGTCGTAAAAGGACTCCATGGTGCCGACGTAACGTGCGAGCAGGGCGATGGTTCTTTCCTTCGGTTGATACGCGATCTTGAAATGAGAAACAATAGTCGGTGAATAAGCCACCTCGATGCTATTGTTGTTTCTATCGTCGCTGTCTTGCGCGGTAATACCGAATTCCCCACGTATGTCGTAGTTCAGCGCGCTACTAATAATCAACTCGATACCATTGGTAATAATTTTCCCGCCGTTTTGTTGTTGAGATTCTAGTGTGCCGTCATTAAATACTAGATCCCTAATGACCAAATCTTGAAATCTATTTTGGAATAGACTTAAACTGCTATTAAAGTGAGAGTCTGAAAAGAGATAGTTTATTTCACTTGTCTTGGTAATTTCAGGTTTTAGGTTATCATTGCCGAGTCGATTGGCTTCGCCGTAGAGCAATTTTAGAATATTGTGTGGATTAAAGGAGTAGACTAGGGCGAGCCGAGGCGAAGTCGTTTGGATGTCTCCAATATTGTTTCCAAATGTGGACTGATTAGGCAAACCACCATTGGTGATTCCGCGGGTTTTATAGGGTTTTAGATCTTCGTATCGCAGGCCTGCGACCAAGCTCAATTTTGTACTCGCGTGATAATTAATCTGTGTAAATACTGCGTTTGTTTTACGATCTGATTGTTCGAACGATTCGTTAATGATACCCACCGCAGGCCCATCGATCACGTCTCTAAGTCCTGACATTTTTTGAGAGTTTATGCCAAAAATTATACTCGTGGCATCGCTGGGTGTGACGGTGAATAATAATTCAAGATCCAGAGAATTAAAATTAATCACTTCGGAATTTTCAATATTGGGTACCAAGAATTCAGCCAGATCAGCCCGGTAGGTACTACCGTATATCACTCGCATATTCACATCTACTAATCTAGACAGCGCATTTTGGTACCCCAATAACAAGCGTGTATCGCGTGCATCTCGCTGATAACCATCCTCCAATGGGGGCACCAACAAATAGATACCTGTGCTCGATTCATTGTAACTGGCATCGAATACCCAGTGTTTATACGAACCCGACAAACCAAAATATTTTCTATTCTGACTGAGCAGGTTTTTGGTGCTGTAGTTTGAGTCGTTTATGCCGTAGTTAGGTAAGTTGGCAGCATTTTCTGCACTCATCATGTCACTAAATTTATTGTCCAGACCGTCTGAACGATAGTGACTGGCATTGAGCACAAATTTTAATTGGTTCTCTTGACCAGAGAGGCGAAAGGCCGTTTTTAGGGTGTTTACTGAACCGTAAGCGATAGATGCAAGCTTGAGTGGTTGGTCTTCGTTGACTTCATTGGTAATAATGTTAATAACACCAAACGATGCGCCGTTACCATAGATAACCGCCATAGGCCCTCGGATAATTTCAATGCGATCTATGGCTTCAACCGGGACGTTTATTTTTTCCAGTGGATGAGTTCTATCGTTTTCATAAGATTGCGAGACGCCGTTGACCAAAATAGCGATATTACTATTTTGCGAATTCGCATTCCAAAAACCACGTAGACCAAAATTTCCAGATACACCGGCATAACTGTAAATATTGTAAATGCCCGGGGTATTCTCTAATATGTCAGTTAGAGTCGTGTAACCATATTTTTCTATATCTTCACGATTGATTAACAAGACACTAGCAGGGACTTTTTTAACGACTTCGGTACTTTTGCCCGCAGTGAAAATCTCTACGTCCATGAGGTCTTCGAGGGACATAGAGAATAAATTGTCAATCTCTATGGCGCCGTTTGCCATTGCAGAACTAGAAAATAACGAAGTTACCAAAGTAATAGAGCTGAGAGTCAGGGACCGGATAAATTGCATTTAACAACCCTGTTTGATATAACCGCTCGAATAACTATAGACCAAAAGATATTGCACTGCGAGTTATTTGAGCAGAGTCGAATCTACAAGTCAAAAAATTGACATGACGGAGTTCCTGGCAGTTTGTAGGAGTTTCTCGATTTCGAATGCTACACGCTATGGCAGAATAAGGGTGCTATACCACAGCTGCAATATAGTGGCGGAATAGATCTGGGTTTGTCTGTTTTAATTGAGCTCGAAGTGAAATGAGATCGTCGCTATTTACCGTGTTGGTATTTTGTGTACTGAGACGACAGAGTATGTGGTAGTCTCGCAGCTCGGTGCGTTCGGGCTCTTCGATCTTGGGTAATATCTTTAACAGACCCGGCTTTTTTAGTAATAACCAGGCGGGGAAGTCGTTTTCCGGTAGCTCCGGTTCTAGTTCCAGAAATTGTGTCCAGGAACGTTGTAGATCATCTGTTGCGTTCTGTTCCAGAAGCTCACTTTGTTGGGGAAACCGCCAGCATAGCTCAAACCAACTCAGTAGGGCGAGACCCGGTTGGCGTAGTCGATCGCAGGCAATCGCATGGCGTGACAAAAGCACCGCAGAGTCTAACCATTGCGATTCAGCCTCAATACATTGACGCACGGTCTGCCAGTCTTGCGATAGTGTAGCGCAGTAACTGGTATGCAGTTCGGGTAAGTCGTGTTGGAATGAATGTTGAGCCAATGTTTTGCTCAGACATCGCCACAAGGGTGTCAATAATTCACGACTATCCTTGCGGAGTATATTTTTGGCTGCGGGAGTTATTTTCGTGTGTAACACTTGTATCTGCTGCGCTGGATTGTCGATCGGCGAGTCTAGTGATTCCAGCGCTTCGACTAATATCTCCAGTTCCGCTAGGCGTGTATGTTCCGGCGCGCTATCAAATAGTTTTTCTAGATAATCTCTGGCTTCTTGTCGGTCCTGCCGGCGCAATGCTTGTGCGACCTTGTTGGATAGTATCGTCGCGGGTGAGTCCATGAACATATCGCTTTGCGGCTGCTCTGAAGATTTACTAAATCGCTTATGGAAAAGAAATTCTAGTTTGCTATTATGACTAAAGATCAAGCGGCGTGCTCCGTTGCCGCGTATGGGCTGATATTCGAGTGTTTCTACTTGCCAGCCCAATTGTTGCAAATAGCCCTCGGCGTTTTCTAATAGGCTCAGGATGTGCTCGAGGTTGCCGAACAGTAAGTCACTGAGTAGCTCTATGTTTCCATTTCTCCAGCTATCATAGTCGCCGTAGTTTAAGCGGCCCTCCTGGAGCAGATATTCCAGGGGCGTATACTCTCCATTCTCCAGGATGAGTTTATCAATTTGGTAACGGTCCGAATTTTTCATAGAATCTGTCATACGTTTTTTAACCGATGGGGCTGAATAAATGTTTTAAGTCTTGCTCCGACCATTGTGGTAATTGTCCTGCGTTATCACTAAAAATATTGTCGGCCAGTGATTGTTTTTGTCTTTGCAGATCGCGAATTTTTTCTTCTACGGTGTCTGCACAAATAAACTTGTAGACGAATACCGGGTTCTTTTGGCCAATGCGATGGGCACGGTCAGTTGCCTGATTCTCTGTTGCGGGATTCCACCAAGGATCGTAGTGAATCACGGTATCTGCTGCGGTTAGGTTTAATCCTACCCCACCGGCCTTTAGGCTAATGAGAAAAATCGGTATCTTGCCGCTTTGGAATCGCTCGACCACACCTTGCCGGTCCTGAGTCTGCCCCGTGAGTTTTACATAAGGAATGGCCGCCAGTTCGAGTTCTGCCTCTATCAAAGACAACATTTTAGTAAATTGTGAAAATACCAAGATGCGACGTCCCTCAGCGACGAGTTCGGGAATAAACTGCATAAGCAATTCAAGCTTGGCGGATTCGTTGACCTTTTGGGCCGCCTCTGTCTTAACTAAGCGTGGGTCGCAGCAAACTTGGCGTAATTTTAATAAGGCGTCCAAGACGATAATGTGACTACGCGAGATTCCCTGTTGGGCAATTTCTTGTCGGACGATTTGATACATGGCCAAGCGAACGGTCTCATAGAGTTCGCGCTGTGCGGTGTCTAAGGATATCGATTGGATAATTTCAGTCTTCTCGGGTAGATCCTTGGCGACCTGATTTTTGTTACGTCGTAACATAAAGGCTTGTAAGCGTCGTCGCAATCGCTCTGCGGTTTCGGTATTGGCGTCTTTCTCGATAGGATTTCGAAAAAATCGTTGGAATTGCCTTGCCGTGCCCAGTAGGCCGGGCATCAAAAAATCAAATAGTGACCATAATTCACCTAAATGATTTTCCATCGGGGTGCCTGTTAGGCAGAGGCGCAGGCGGGCCTCAATTTTTCTGATTTCGCGACTGGCCAGTGTCTTACTATTTTTTATTACCTGCGCTTCATCGAGAATTAACAAATGATATTTATGCGCCAATAATTTTTCACGGTCGCGCACTATTAGCGGGTAGGTGGTGAGAATTAAATCGTGTTTTGCTATCTGTGCAAACAAGTCATGCCGTTTCGGCCCCCACAAGGTCAAAACCTTGAGTGATGGAGCGAATTTTTTTACTTCTTGATTCCAGTTAAACATCAGACTCGTCGGCGCAATCACCAGACTAGGTCGGTCCGCTCGCCCTTGTTCTTTTTCTATCAGCAGGTGCGCCAGGGTCTGGATGGTCTTGCCGAGACCCATGTCGTCCGCCAAGATACCGGCAAAGCGATATCTAGCCAGGAATTGCAGCCAATCCAGGCCACGCTGTTGATATTCGCGGAGTTCGGCTTGTAACCCAGTCGGCGTGGAAACCACACTGATGACATCTGGTCGACGTAGATCCATTAACAGTGCTTGGATCTCGTCGTCTGCGCGCCAGGTCAGTGGTGAATCGTCCGTATCGGAATCCAATTCCGCTAGACGCGCCAATTCTAACCGTGGCAGGCAAAGCTGGTCTTCGTCACTAAATGCCTTGATATCGTAGAGTTCGAGCAGGCTGTGATAGATACGCTGCATACGTCGTGGTGATATGGCGAGCAGGCCTCCATCCGCTAACTCGAGCACGAACGGCTGCTCATTGCCGATGTTTTCAGGTAAACCTCGGGGATACGTACGAATAAATTCCAATAACGTCGGCAACACATCTACCTGGCGTCCGTCGATCTCGACACCGATGCTGATATCAAACCAATCCGGTTTTTTGCTGGCCCTGGTCTCACAATACCACTCGCTGGCTAACCATATTCGTGGGCCAAAATTGGCGGCGATGTCGATACGCCAACCCGCCTCACGCAGACTCGGCAGGTCATTGAGCTGAAAGTCCAACCAGTCTTCGGTGCGCGGGGATAGAGAATAGGTATCGGAAGCGACATTGCTAGAAAAGTGACAATCTGATTCAAAACCCAATTCAACTAATCTTTGGTAGGCCGCTTCTTCAATCTTTTCATTCCGTACTACACTCAATAAAATTTCTCCATTGAAGAAGTAGGGAGGTTTATCTCTAATGAGGTTGATACCGCCATAGTCAAAACTCAGCTGCGCAGCGTGAAAATCTAGCTCGGTTTGCTTGGGGTTGTGTATCGACAACAAACTCAAGCAGACGACGGGTGCCACTACGGGCTGCGTTATGAAAGTAAAGCGGCGCAGCGTGGGTAGGTCTGCATGGGGATACTGTTGCCGCCATAGCGGGTATATCTTAGCCACATCATCCGCATCTATCGGCGAGCGTCGTTTTAGTGACGTTACGATTTCTTCGTCTAGATTCACCGCCAGCGGACCACAGGTCTGTGTCTGTGTATCAACGTAGGTCGCTTGCGGTAAGGTCGGTACGACCTCAGTCTCGGCTTGAATATCTAGTTTCAATTCTTGTGTGCCGTATTGATCAATGTCCCAGCGATAACGAGTAGGACGCGACGCTGCGTTACGCAACACAGGGGCATTCGTATCAAGTAGGAAGCAACGTCCGCTGTCTATGATGTCATGTAATAACTGCTGTGAATCCGGGCCGGACAAGGTCGGCAAGTCGTACAAGGGATGACGCAGGCATCCGTCTAGTCTTAGTAGTAGATCTTTGTCTTGAACCGAAATAAAACGGGCCGTTTGACCGCGCAGCACATTCGCGGGGTCATATCGTTGCCCGACTTTGTAACAGCTTGTTGGCAGGGTATTGTGGCTATTTTCGTGCAGTTCTTGCGGGGGCAGAACCCTGGCAGCTGCGGTTTCTATACAGAAACTCAGTGAGTCAGGCTGTATGAAATAGAGTAAAACGTGTTTGTCTCGCGGTGGCGGCTGGGTCTGTGGTGACATTGCAGACGCTGGATTTTGGTCTTTACGCTTAATCGAGGATGATCCTTTATCCATGCGCACATCATCTAGCAGCTTATGATCCTGCAAAGCCTGCAGCATGACCGCAACGACGTGTTCGCAATTCGATTTTGCGCTACAGCTGCATTCCCCGTCGATCCTAATTCGCTGGTCTGAGTGCTGGCTGCGCACATACACTCGCAGTGCTTGCTGTTGATCTTTTATGACGGTAGTAATGATTTCGCCACTTCGCTGAATATTGGGTGAGCTGACCAGCCCCTGCCGGAAAATATCTTGGCCCAATAGGTAGGGGCCTTCTGCGATCTCTTTTTTTATATCGTCCTGTGTAAATATCATACAAATATTCTGCTAAGGTCCTTAGCTATTTTAATGCCTTATTGAAACCGGGCATAGTTTGGGCGGCCATTGTAACCGCTATTGACAGTAGAATCAGGCAGAAAATTGTCTTATTCTGAAAATCAGAATAAAGACGCTAGATTATTACAAGATTGGAAAATCTGACCAGCGTGGCCTTGTAGTGGCGATGTACGCATGACGGGAGGGGGCTGTTTTTCAGAAAATGACTACAAACAATCACAATTGACTATTAGTTTGCTCGATTGCCTTATGGTAGTGTTAACCATGCATCAAAACACCTAAATCATGTGGTATTAGGAGGCTTTACTTATGAATCGTAGTATTTTATTTCTTATATTGGTATTCAGCAGTGTTTCGGTTTATGCAGCTGGCATGGGGATGGGTAGCGGCAGTGCGGTCTTCTCTGGAATGGGTTTTGGCATCGGTGGAAGTTTTACGCCACCAGCCGGCATAGTCATCCCACCCTGTGTGCAGACTCGGACTTGTACGGCGGACGATTTTACCGCACTATTACCACCTGGATTTACTCCACCGCCTGGATTTACCCCACCTCCCGGAATTACTCCGCCGCCTGGATTTACGCCACCACCACCTGGCGCTATTCCAACACCGGGGTCTCCACCACCTCAAGCTAGTTTGCCGCCGGGTTTCAGCCCACCCGCATGTTTGGCTGCCAGTAATTGTACTGCGGCAGACCTGGTCGGTTTATTACCTCCCGGTTTTACGCCCCCCGCAGGGTTCCCCACAGCACCGTAATTAGGTCTCGCGCCTGGGTCTCTCACCCCCTCCTAACAGCGTTTCATGTGGGCACAAAAACGTGCCCACATGCTAATCTAGATATCAACACAAAAATATTAACGTCAGCTCTTGTTCGATCTTAAAATTAGCCAATATTATGGTGGGGTGAGTAGTTACCATGAAATATCCTTAGTCGTACAAACAGTAAACACCAAATAGACGTCTAAATGTAAAGTGTAATAACTCAAGTTTCGGGGTTCAAGAGTTTAACAATGCTGATCATTGGTGGATGCCCTTCACTTATCCACCCTACATCGCCACATCAACGATCCCGTAGGGTGAATAAGCGAAGCGCATCCACCAAATTGCAGAGTAGTACGGTATTAACGAGCCACTGAACTCCGAAACTTGAGTAATGATTATATCGGTTCGTTACCTCTCGGTATTACCCCACCCGCAGGCATCCCGACGGCACCGTAATAGGGTCTCGAATCTAGGTTAGTGTCTAACTTCTTTACTCTTGATGTTTAGTGGGTATAGATTGCCTGCTCGCATAAACGATGATACAGCTGCCTCTCTTGCTTAATCCGTTGTATACAAATTCGACCATAGCTGCGGGAAGCAGTATCAATGCAATAGACAATTGCAGTAGCGTTTTTACGGATAGGGTTTTTTCACCGCTGGATTTTAAGAATGAATATAGTTCGTTGCCACGAAACCAGCCGGTTTTATTCAATGCGCTTTGTATAAAACCATAGATGCTTTGATCAATACACCAGGTGTGAAGGTGTCTTAACTTAAAATAATGACGTTTGAGAATTTGTCGTAATGCGCCGCAGGAATAATGATAAACATGCCGTGGTAGATCCAAATGAAACCAGGCACCCATAAACCATTGGCTTTGTGTACTGCTAAAATTGGGTACCGCAATGATCAGTAGTCCGTTGGGTCTCAATATTCTATGGATTTTGTCTAATACATCTTGCGGATCGAGTAGATGTTCAAATACATGCCACATGATCACTACGTCAAAGGAGCCATCTTGCAATGAGACATCTAAGAAGTCTTGTTGAAATATTTTGATTGCGGTGTCGTTTTTGGGAAAGACGCTGGGTTCTACGCCGCTACATTTTACACCGTAGTGCGCTAACGAATTAAGCAAAACACCTCGGCCACAACCGATATCGAGTACGTTGGGTGTTTTACTGGTGATGCCCTGTTTATTTATTTGATTGATGATGGCTTTTGCCTTAAATCGACCCAGTGTGTGTACCAGGTATTCCATTGCCGAGAAAAACTTTTTTGTTTCGCCTCCATAGTAGTCGTCGCAATAGTATTGCCCGAGATCGCGTGGACTCATCTGTGGCGAGATCCAGCCTAGACCGCAGCGTGGGCAATGGGCGAGTGTGTAGGCCTGTTCACCGCTGTCAAAATCGACCGCTTGGCTATAGTTGGGGCAGACTACCTCGCCACAGGCTTGGCAGGATGTTGATTCGGTTTCACCCATCGATTTTCTCATTGTTAGCCATAATCCTAACACATCAGTTGAATCTACTACGGACGCCTAATGCACTGAACCTAAACTATTTTTTTCTGATTTTAGACTCACCCG
>JBGMRO010000094.1:0-10041 GCA_048061555.1 Thiohalomonadales bacterium
CAGTACCATTTGGGGAGTTTCTAATTCCAATACTGCAAGATTTTACTGCGGTATTTACTGTTAAGTCTCTTCGATTAGTGGGGATTCCGGTATTTTGGGAAGGGCTTTACTTTCATCTTCCCACTGGTAGTTACGAAGTAGCCGAGGCCTGTAGCGGTATTCGATATTTAATAGCGTCAGTCGCTCTTGGAACTTTATTTGCTTATTTGAACTTTGTATCACTAGGTCGGCGAATAATATTCATATCACTGTCACTAGTCGTACCTATTATCGCCAATGGATTGCGCGCATTTGGAATTGTATTAGTAGCTAATATTACCGATCAGCAATTTGGAAAAGGCGTTGATCATTTGATTTATGGGTGGTTATTTTTTGGTCTCGTCATGTTTTTACTTTTTTGGCTAGGACATAAAATGCGTGAAAATAACGGCACTTCAGAATTGGTAGTTGGTAACAATAAGACAACTGTCTTTTGGCCTCAGTTAGAAGATTATCCAGTGGCTATAATCGTTATTAGTAGTGCGCTTTTACTGGGTGGACCTGGGTTGCTATCTCTGTCGGAAAATTTCTCAAATAAAAACGCTATGCGGCAGATAAGTTTACCGTTCGGGGTTAACGGTTGGACAGGTCCTAACGAGACATATATTTCATGGAGTTTAATATACAGCGGCGCAACTACTCAGAAACTGAAACAGTACTACAAAAATGAAAAGAAAGTCTATTTGCACCTCGCAGATTACAACACGCAGTCGGAGCCGACTGAAATTATCGGTGCAGAAAATAAGCTGATAGATGCAGAATCATGGCGCCGGGTTAGCGCAACTACACGCAGGATAGAATTGAGTGAAGGGGACGAATTTCAGGTAAACGAAGTAACCATAAAATCAAAAAATAGGAATATGATCCTTTGGCAATGGTTCATTGTTAACGAGGCATCTACTAATAATTCTATTCTGGCAAAAATATATGAGGTCAGTGGTATCATATCAGGCCAAAATTATGGGGTAGCAACGATAATGATTTCCGCCATATACGTAGATGATCCGAATGAAGCCAGATTAAAATTGACGACATTTATACATGATATGGGCGTTGCAGTCACATACCAAGCAAATCATGGACAACTCGGGTGACGCGTACATAATTAAACTGGCTTGCTGCAGCGAGCGGCATAAGCTTATCAATATATTTGGCGCGACTACATAAATAGAGTAATTGGAAACAAGCAAATTCGCAATGCCTGGTTTATAGGTGTAACGTTATATGTATAAAACAAGTGGATAATAAATTATGTGTGGAATTGTAGGTATATTTGATTTAGAAGAACGCCGCACTATCAATAAAGAATTACTCATAAAAATGAATGAGTCACAATTTCATCGTGGCCCTGATCAAGGAGGTATACATATTGATGCGGGCATTGGGTTAGGGCATCGCCGTCTTTCAATAATCGATCTTTCAAGTGGAATACAACCTCTTTTCAATGAGGACGACTCGGTTGTTGTGGTTTATAATGGTGAAATTTATAATTTTGCTGAGTTGAGTTTGCAGCTGGCGGATAAGGGGCATAAGTTTAAGACACATTGTGATACGGAGGTTATTGTACATGCATGGGAAGAATGGGGCGAGAGATGTGTGGACTATTTTCGCGGTATGTTTGCGTTTGCTATCTACGACCAAAATAAAAACTGCCTATTTTTAGCGCGTGATCGATTGGGTATTAAGCCTCTCTATTATGCTGTTCTGTCAAGTGGGTTCGTTATTTTTTCCTCTGAATTAAAAGCTATTATGGTTCACCCAGAGTTAAAGAGGGAACTCGACGTGTACGCCGTAGAGGACTACTTTGGATATGGCTATATTCCTGAACCTAAAACGATTATAAAAGATGCTCGAAAATTACTACCGGGACATACCTTACTCTTTAACCACGGTAAAACGGAATTTCTGAGTAATCAATATTGGGATATTCCTTTTGAACCGAATGGTGTTATGTCTGAACAAGAAGCCGTGCAAGGACTGGTTGAAAGGTTAACCGAAGCGGTTAAAATTCGATTGCTTGCCGAAGTACCGTTGGGCGCTTTTTTGTCCGGAGGAGTAGATTCAAGTGCAGTGGTGTCTGCAATGGCCGGTCTATCTGATTCCCCGGTGAATACGTGCTCGATATCATTTGGAGACCCTGAATTTAATGAAGCGATTTATGCAAAACAGGTGGCCGAGCGCTATCACACCAATCATCAAGTAGGCCACGTTGCCGCGGATGATTTTGATCTTATTGATATCTTGGCAAACATCTACGATGAGCCTTTTGCTGATAGTTCGGCAATGCCGACGTATCGAGTGTGTGAATTAGCCAGGAAAAAGGTAACGGTTGCCTTGTCGGGTGATGGCGGTGACGAAAACCTGGCGGGGTATCGTCGTTATCAATGGCATCTACGAGAAGAAAAAATACGCAGTATTCTGCCGCTTAGTCTACGTCGGCCTATTTTCGGCTTTTTAGGTAAAACATACCCGAAATTGGATTGGGCTCCTAAGTTCGTTCGTGGCAAATCAACGTTTGAATCTATGGCTCGTGATTATGTGGAAGGATATTTTCATAGTGTCTCTATACTAGCCGATCCACTGCGTAAGAAACTGTTTTCTAAGCAATTTAGAAGTGATTTGCAGGGTTATCAGGCATCTGAGGTATTACGCCAATATGCAATTAAATCACCGACTGAGCACCCTTTATCGCGGATCCAGTATATGGATATGAAAACATATCTGGTTGGTGATATTTTAACCAAAGTTGATCGCGCGAGTATGGCGCATTCTTTAGAGGTACGCGTACCCATTTTAGATCATAAGCTAGTAGAATGGATGTCTGGATTACCCCCGCAGATGAAATTACGAGGTACCGAGGGTAAATATATCTTCAAGAAATCAATGCAGCCTTTTTTATCGAATGATATCCTATACCGTAAAAAAATGGGTTTTGCAGTGCCACTTGCAACTTGGTTTAGGGGGCCATTAAAGAATCGAATTCGAAATTCTATTTTAGGTGAAAATTTAATGGGTTCAGGCATGTTTGATCCGTCGTTCGTAAAACGACTCGTTGATCAGCATCAGTCCGGTCGTCGTGATAATAGTGCGGCGATATGGGCATTACTCATGTTTGAAGCTTTTCAACGAAAAGTGTTACAAGCGTAAAGTGACATCAGCGATAGTTTATTAACTACTCTAAATTGGAAATTTCTATGTACGGAGAAAAGCCTTTCGAAGACTTAGTGAGAGCATTGAAAGCGATATTAACAAATTTGCTAGCGAAATTTTTGCCGCGGTATTATGTAAGGATGACTAAACAAACCGGGCGTGGATCAGAAGCGGAGTCTCCGGAAACTATTTCTGACTATTTCACTAATTGTTTTTATGAATATTTTCAAAAGCTGGGTGTTGAAAAAAACGATATTCATTCATTTCTACTTGGGAAAGAGGTTATGGAGTATGGGCCAGGAGATGTACCTGGCGTCGCTTTAATGATGTATGCCCACGGTGCAAAGCACGTAAGTTGTGTGGATAGATTTCCACTAGTGAACCTCTCAGACAACAACGTCGAGGTGATAAATTGCATGCTGAGTCGACTATCGGGAGTAGTTCGAGCAAGAGCAATAGAATCACTGGTTGATGCTGAAGACGTTAAATTAGGTTTTCGATCCGAGTGTATAGAATATTTGGTTAAACCCAACGGCTTGTCTAACTATACCGAAAAAGTAGACCTAATAGTTTCTAGAGCTGTATTAGAGCATGTCAATAATTTGCCAGGAACATTTAATGATATGAGTGCAGCACTAACACGGGAGGGTCAGGCAATTCATCAGGTCGATCTCAAGAGTCATGGTCTGCACATGAAGAACAAGCTAGATTTTCTAGTGTGGCCTACATGGTTATGGAATATGATGTATTCGAATAAGGGCGTGCCGAACCGCTGGCGAATAAACAAATATCTTGAAATTATCAACACGACAAAGTTGGTCATTAGTTTGGTCGAACCGACTAGCTTGGCAGATGAGCAAGATGTCAAAGATATTTTCCCACATTTACATAAACAATACGGCACTGTAAGACAAGAGCAATTATCTTGGCTGGGTTTTTGGTTGGTATTGAGTCGAAAGCAAGAGAAGTTGCAAAATAATGAAACAGCATGACCAAAGGTTTTAGGTATGAAAGTTTTACATGTATTAGATCACTCGATACCACTGCATAGTGGCTATACTTTTAGGACAATGGCGATTCTTCTACAGCAACGCAAGATGGGGTGGGAAACTATTCATGTTACCAGTCCAAAGCATAACCTTGCTATAACACCAGAAGCAGACGAGGAAGATGTAGATGGGCTACACTTCTACCGGACGGTGCCAAGCAGTGGTATGTTTGGAAAATTACCAATTGTAAATCAAGCGTATATAATAAAATCTTTGGAAAAACGATTAATTGATATCGTCAAAAAAGTAAAACCGGATATTCTGCATGCTCATTCTCCAGCGCTAAATGGTCTGGCGACGATTAAAGTGGGAAAACGTTATAATATTCCGGTTGTTTACGAAATTAGAGCGTTTTGGGAAGATGCTGCAGTTGATCATGGAACAAGTAAAGAGGGTGGTTTACGGTATAACTTGACACGTGCACTAGAGACATACGTAACAAAACGTGCCGATAAGGTAACAACCATTTGTGAAGGGCTACGTTCTGATCTCCTGAATAGAGGGTTAGCCGAAAATAAAATTACTGTCATACCAAACGCCGTTGACATTGAAAAATTTGAAGTCGGTGGTGTAGCAAATTTGGAGTTAAAAAAAAGGCTGGGCTTATACAATAAGATGGTTATTGGTTTTATTGGTTCTTTTTATGCGTATGAAGGCCTCTTGCTTTTGTTAGATGCGACTGTGATTCTACTAAAGGACAACTCTGATATATCTTTATTACTAGTAGGTGGTGGGCCTGATACTGAAAAGTTAAAGAGACTGGTTAGTAAATATGGGATTGAAAAACAGGTGGTGTTCACTGGAAGAGTGCCCCACAATGAAGTTCAATCCTACTACAACTTAGTCGATATCTTCGTTTACCCAAGGTTAGCCATGCGGTTAACTAATCTTGTTACTCCTCTAAAACCACTTGAGGCTATGGCGCAAGGGCGATTGGTTCTTGCCTCGGACGTAGGTGGGCACAAGGAATTGATTACGCCAGGTGTAACCGGTGAATTATTTGAAGCTGGTAATGCTGTTCCACTCGCAAAATCTAACAACAAACTACTTCCTCAAAAAAATAATTGGAATCATTATAGGAAGGCGGGCAGGGAATTCGTTGAAACTGAGCGTAGTTGGCCAATAAGTGTAAAGAAATACAAGGCAGTATACGAAGGATTACTCTGTGAGCAGTTGAAATAACTGCTAGTGTGAGGAGATATTGATTGAATTCGATAATTTATCAGAAGTCCAAGACAATGTGTTTCAATTCATTCCTATCTAACTTAAAAATAGCACTCCCATACGCGAGTATTTCCATCAAGAATAAAATGTTCTGTGTTACTCGTCAGCGCTCGATTGTGCCTGTCTTTATGAGACGATGCTTCCCGCTACTGAGTATGATGCATTGCTTAACGCCTATTATTAGGCAACTATATTCAAAAGTAAAATAACGGGTATAACTTGATGATGTGTCAAATCTGGGCGGCAACGACTCCGTTCGGCGACCAAACAGCGCTTTCTAATCCCTTTGAGAAAAACATTTCATGTCAACTATTTATACGAAATTAGTTTCGAAAGTACTTTTTCCCTTACATGAAAAAATGAAGGGACATGATACCGTTAAAATTCGCAACAAGATGGAAAAACAACAGTGGTGGAGCAGAGACAATTTAGAAAAACTTCGGGTCCAACGACTTCGTCGCCTATTGATGTCGGCGGGAAATAAAGTGCCTTATTATTGTGATCTTTTTGCAAAATTGGAATTTGATCCTAAAACAGTCGAGTCTGTTGACGACATACAAGCTTTACCATTCTTAACTAAAAATATTATTCGAGAAAATTTTGAAAAATTAAAAGCAAAGGATGCACGCAATCTGTCAAAATTTAATACCGGTGGATCAAGTGGTGAACCCTTATCATTTTATATTAGTCGTGAACGAGTTAGCCATGATGTTGCAGCAAAATGGCGTGCGACGACCTGGTGGAATGTGGATATTGGAGATCCCGAGGTGGTTGTCTGGGGCTCGCCAATTGAATTGGGGGCTCAGGATAAAATTAAACATGTTCTAGATAAGTTGTTTAGAACAACACTATTTTCTGCATTTGACATTACAGACAGAACGATTGAGGAGTTTATTACTTTATTAAAAACCATTAAACCTAAAATGCTGTTTGGCTATCCTTCATCGATTGCCTATATGGCATCCTATGCCGAAAGGAAAAATATTGTTGTTAGTAATTTGGGAATAAAAGTCGTATTTGTCACCTCAGAACGTCTATACGATAACCAACGGGAAACCATTTCGCGTATCTTTAGTTGCCCGGTTGCAAATGGTTATGGTGGGAGAGACGCAGGATTTATCGCACACGAGTGTCCTAGCGGTGGTATACATATTACCGCAGATGATATTATTGTCGAAATTGTTGATAACAATGATAATGTTTTGCCATTGGGTGAATCCGGTGAGATTGTGGTTACACACTTGGCGACGAGTGATTATCCTTTTATAAGATATAAGACAGGCGATGTGGGAATTTTGGACGAAAATACGTGTTCTTGTGGCAGAACACTCCCCCTATTAAAAGAAATACAAGGTAGAACGACTGATTTTGTGATCGCAAAAAATGGAACGGTTATGCATGGATTGTCCTTGATTTATGTAATTCGAGAATTGGCTGGTATTGAAACCTTTAAAATAGTACAAGAATCGATTGATAAAACAACATTGACATTAGTAGTCACCAACGAATTTGATAAGAAAAATGAAACACTCATTTGCAGGGAGTATAAGAAAATGTTGGGTGAGTTGGTTCAGATCGATATTCAATATGTTAGCTCTATTGCTCGTGAAAAATCTGGTAAATTTCGATACATAACCAGTAACGTAACTGCTGGTACTGTCTAGATGGATAATCTTAGAAAAAAAGTATTAAAGGCCTTAGGGTGGGCTGTGGGCGCAAAGTTTGGAGGGCAAATAATAAGTTGGGTTATTACTATCGTAGTTATTCGAATGTTGACGCCTGAAGATTATGGCTTAATGGCGATTGCAACGATATTTATTTCGTTATTGTCATTAATGAGTGAGCTTGGACTTGGTGCGGCAATTGTTCAGCATAAATCCTTGAATGATTCACTGCTAAAGTCGATATTTGGGTTTGTAATAGTCACTAACGTAATACTATTTTTTACGTTGTACTATTCGTCGAGTGCTATCGCGTATTTTTTTGAAGATGATCGGCTAAGCTTGATAATTGAAGTGTTGGCATTCCGTTTTTTAATTATGGCGTTTGAAGTTGTGCCTTTATCATTATTGGAAAGAAAGTTAGATTTTAAAGGACTATCAATAGTAGAGTTATTGTCGGTGCTAGGCGGAGCATTTGTTACACTGTTTCTCGCATATTCTGATTACGGGGTATGGGCCTTAGTATGGGGGCATCTCGCGTCAGCCTTGTTTAAAACTGTGGGGATGGTGGTGATTTCTCCACAGTACTTTATGCCTTCATTTAAATTTAAGGGAATATTCAACAGCATAAAATTTGGTGGGATGATAACGATAGATAGAATTGTCTGGTTCATTTATACCCAGGCTGATATTGTTATTATCGGTAAGGTGTTGAGTAAGGACCTCCTGGGTTATTATTCCGTAGCCGTTCATCTTGCATCTTTACCTATGCAGAAAACGCAAGGAATTCTACATCAGATTGCTTTTCCGGCATACTCACAAATTCAAAACAACCTCGATGATGTCTCCTATTATCTGAAAAAGACGGTGAGAATTATTAGTATATTTTCATTTCCAATATTTTGGGGGATGTCTAGTGTGGCTGATCCCTTGGTATCATTGGTGCTTGGAGATAAATGGGAACCTGTGGGATTGTATCTACAATTGCTTTGCTTGATAATGCCCTTGCAAATGATGGGTAGTGCTTTTACACCTGTACTACAAGGTATAGGAAAACCCGAAGTAGGTGTTATTAATCTTTTATATGCACTTGTGATAATGCCAACTGCATTCATAATTGGTGTGCAGTGGGGTGTATTGGGTGTCGTAGTGTCCTGGTTAGTTGCATATCCCATCGTATTTTCGATATATACAGTGCGCTCTCTATCCCACATAAGCTTGCCTGTCCGAGAATATTTGAATGAAGTTAAGAAACCTCTGTTAGCCTCAATCGCTATGTATGTCGCCGTCATGCTTACACAACATTTATCAGATTACTATCAAGTTATTACAATAGTAAACTTTATTGCTTCTATAGCTATTGGTGGTGTCATATATATCGGCGTAATATGGGTCGCGCACCGGGATGCAGCTCTAGAGTTAGTGGGCCTATTACGTAAATAAAAAGTTTACGTTGACTGGCAATTCAGGACGTTCTTATGTCAATTAAAAATAGACAATCTCCAAAAGTCTCAGTAATCATACCTGTTTATAATTGTGAGGTTTATGTTGCTGAGGCGATAGAAAGTGTCTTGTCTCAAGATTATCCCAACATCGAACTTATCATTGTGAATGATGGGTCGACGGATGATTCAATAAGTATTTTAAAATCATACCATGCTAAAGCCAAAAATATTGTCTTACTTACAAAGGAAAATGGCGGTGCCGCAGAGGCTCGGAATGCTGGGCTTGAAATTTCAACCGGAGAGTTTGTTGCGTTTCTTGACGCTGATGACGTTTGGTTGCCTGGGAAGCTTACTTTACAGGTCCAATATTTGCTTAAAAATGTAGATATCGATATGGTGTACTCGAGTTGGATTAGAGTAGAAAATAATGACCTGAGTTCTACCATCCACAATATTGAATCTAGTCTTAAAAAAGATAGGCATACTGTTTCTGTTATCAAGCCAGATTCTGGTTGGATATACCACCATTTATTATTGGATTGTATTGTACATACAATAACAGTACTAATGCGCAAGAGTTTGGTTGCTAAACTGGGTGGGTTTGATGCGAATTTACGCCTTGGTGAGGATTATACCTATTGGCTTAAAGCTTCTAGAATAACCGAGATAGTCAAATTGAATTTTGTCGGGGCAATATATCGCTTACATGGCGATAATATTACTGAAAAAACTCAAATAGTGAATAACGAATATACGGTTGTAGATTGGGCGGTAAAAAAGTGGGGGACAATAGGCCCTGATGGTTCGAAAACGAATATAAAAAAATTGCGATTAAGACTTGCAAAACTTTGTTTCGAATTCGGGTATGAGCAATATTGGCACGGTGATATGTACAAGGCATATGAATCATTTAGGCAATGTACACATCACAGAATGTTTTGGACAAAAAATATTGTGTATTTGATACTTAGCCTAATTAGACACAACATTTTAAGGCGATGACGTGAGAGATATATTAATTACCCTGATTGTGCTGGGTGCAATTCCATATGTGTTTTCGCGTCCTTATATCGGCATATTATTATGGGCCTGGATTGGGTATATGAATCCACACCGTTTAAGTTATGGCTTTGCATATTCATTTCCATTTGCGCTGATCATTGCCGTTGTAACGGTAGTCTCACTATTTACGAGTAGAGAAAAAATAACATTTAAGTATTCACCAATAATTTTTCTTATAATTGTGTTTATCGTTTGGATGAACATAACAACTTTTTTTGCGCTAATTCCAGATGATGCATGGATACAATGGAAGAAAGTAATGAAAATACAAATCATGACGCTTATTAGCTATATGGTTATTACAAATCGTCACCAATTAAATTCATTAGTAGCCGTCATCGCCTTTTCAATCGGATATTACGGTGTAAAGGGCGGCGCATTCACTATTTTGACAGGCGGTAATTTTCGTGT
>JBGMRO010000095.1:0-10008 GCA_048061555.1 Thiohalomonadales bacterium
GTGTTCGTAACGGTGTTACCAAAGGAGATGTGGTCATGAGTCCCGGTGGTCCACATATGATAGAAATGGCGGCCCGACTATCGGGCGGTGATTTTTGTGAAAGTCTGGTGCCGTTAGGGTCGGGCGTGAACTACGTAAAAACAGTGATCGAAATTGCTACCGGCCAAAAACCTGATATCACTGCATTGGAGCCCAAATTTAATCGCGCCGTCGCGAATCGATATTTTTTCCCCGCGGCTGGTCGGCTACACAGTGTCGAAGGGGTCGAAGAGGTACTGGATTGGGATTGGGTCCATAAACTAGAATTTTGGTACGACGTGGGGGATAAAGTACCTGCATCATTGAGTCATGCTCATCGCTTTGGTGTCTTTGTAGTGAGTGCTGTCAATCGCGACGAGTTGGAACACCGCGTGAACCAAGTCTATGAGACCATTCACATCATCACAGAACCTTTTTAATGCGGGCCGTCATTAGCATAGGCGCTGGTTACGGACAACGCGCTCTTATTCATGCGGCCAGGCAATTAGGTTATAAAGTGGTTGCGGTGGATCGTGCTCCTGCAAACGACACGCTGGCATTATTGGATGATGTTATTGTAGTAAGTACTTACGATATCGATACCGTTATTGAATTGTTGTTGCCCTATAAACAACGTTACGATTTTTGTGCGGTGTTCGCACGTACCTCTGGCCCTGCCTTATTAACAGCCGCCAAAGTCGCCGATATTTTTGGCTTACCAGGCTTGCCTAGCATGTTTGTAAATGCGGCTGTATCCAAGTCCGAGTTAAGGCGTCAGGCGCAATCACTGCAAATCGCGACACCACAGGGGGTTTGTGTGACTGACGGTCGTATACCCGAGATTAAACCCCCTTGGGTTGTTAAACCGGATATGCCGTTGGTGGGTAAGCAAAATGTCTATAAAGTTAGTGCAGAAATAGGCTTCCACACGGCCTATGTGAGTGCAAGCGACGAGTCATACAACGATACGGTCGACGTTGAGTTGTTCACGGCTGGGTTAGATGTGGGTTATATGGCCATTGTTTATCAGGGTAAAATTGAACACGGCATGCTTTACGATGAGTTTGTCTCATTCCAATCAAATAAAGCTCAGGGCATCGGTGTTGCTGCGCCATCGTTGTTTTGCAATACAGACATTGAGTTATATTGCCTTGCTACTGCTGATGCCTTTATTCGGCGTTGGCAGTACCAGGCCGGTTTCGCTTTTTTCTCATTTCGCTTAAGCAAACAGGGTGAAATACTATTGTATGAAGTCAACCCCGGACTGTGCGGGGATGCTATTGCTGATCAATTACTGCCAGCCTTATGGCCTGGTTTTAATCCCTTTGTTTGCGAAGCGAACCTGTTGTTGGGGAATAGGCCAGAGCAGCCAGTTAGTGCCAATGGTCAATATTTAATAATAGGCGGAAAACTGATTCGTGTAAGCGATTTAGAAGGATATTTTTCTGCCGTTAGTAAAACACAAGGTGGTAGTGATATTGTGGCAATGAGTCGATGGTTTCTTAAAAATACATAAAATCCATGAAACCACTCGCACTCATCTATATCGGAGCTAGTCAGTTACAATTGCCGGCAATTCACTGGGCAAAAAAAATGGGTTTGGAGGTGTTAGTCACTGATTCAAATCCGGATGCGCCTGGTATAAGGTTCGCTGATGAATACCGGCAATTGGATGGTTCCGATGTCGACGGCCTACTGCGATTCGCACAAGAAATAACCAAGCGCCATACGCTAGTTGCTTGTTATTGTGGCAGTGACTTTGGTTTAGCGGCCGTCGCAGCAATATCTGCTAGATTTCGTTTGCCCGCCGTCAGTGAAGTTGTTACAAAACTAGCACTGAATAAAGCAAAGGCAAAAGAGGTGTTACAGCGCGCGGGAATTGGGATTCCGCAGGGTGTTTGCGTCCGTTCAGTATCTGAATTGGATCTAGTAATAAAGTCACTGGGTTTACCTGTGATTATCAAACCGGTAGACAGTAGTGGCAGCCGCGGGGTGTGTACCGTTATTCATCGTAATCAACTTGCAGATGCCTTTTCTAAGGCGCAGCGATATTCCGAACAGGTTATGGTGGAGTCAGTGATCGAGGGGGATCACATTGATGTCAATGGTGTGTATATTGATGATTATTTTTATCCCTGTGGACTCTTGGATCGTTATTTTTCTTCTCAGCCTTTTAATTATCCTATTTGGGGTTGCCAGCCTTGTTGCTTAAGTGAGGATGTGCGAGTTAAGGTTTATGCTGCCGTTGACGCTGGGGCTAGAGCCCTGGGTATTCACATAGGTCCGGTTAAGGCCGATGTTATTGTCGAGAATGGTTCGCCAGTCATTCTCGAAATCGGCCCTCGATTTCACGGTGATGTAAGTACTTCGTTTGTATCGCCGCTGCTGACAAATAATCAAAGTGCGCCACAGGTCTGGTTTGCGTATCTGGCGGGCAAAGCTTTTAAGGTATTTTTACCAACAGAAAACGAAAATATTCTCGCTGGGTGGATGGCGATTTTTCCAGATTCGGGCGGGTATTTTGAGTCTATTGATGGAATAGAAGCGGCCAGTGCCGTCGACGGTATTACACAAATACGTACATTAAAAAATCCCGGTTACCGGGTCGATGCAGTTGCCGATAATCTAGCTGTTTTGGGGTTTATTTGGGCAATCGCAAGCAATAAGATATTATTAAAGCAACGATTAGATGAGGCTCGACAATTGTTAATTGTTCGAATGGGAACAAAAAAATAGACAGACATCATTGGGAAATAGCATGACACACCTAAATATACCGCTTCGTATAGAGTCTATCCAGACGCCCCAACAATTGCATGGCCGAAGTGCCAAGGAACTATCACAACTGTCAGATGAAGTGCGAGAGTTTTTACTGCGGAATATTTCTGCCACGGGTGGTCATATTGGCGCTAATCTTGGAACTATTGAATTAACAATAGGATTACATGCAGTATTTAACTCACCGGGCGAGCCTATCATATGGGATACCGGCCATCAGGGTTATACTCATAAATTGCTAACGGGCAGAGCCAATTTATTTCCTTCCCTAAATCGTTATAACGGTATGAATCGTTTTGTGACACGCTCTGAGAGTGATCACGATTTGATAGATGCCTCACATGCCGGTACATCGATATCAATTGCTTCAGGCATTGCCATGGCACGGCGCATTAATGACGATAAACGACAGGTGGTGGCAGTGATAGGGGATTCTGCCCTAGCAGAGGGAATGGCATTGGAGGCACTGAATCATCTCGCGGTCGAAGACGTAGAACTAACGCTAGTGATAAATGATAATGGTTATGCTATTAGCCCTGGATTTGGTGGTTTACACGAGGCCATGCAAAGTGAAGGACGAGCTCGTACATTGTTCGAATCGTGGGGCTTGAACTATCATGGCCCGATAGATGGTCATAACATCAAAGCCTTGCTCGATGTCTTTAGCCATGTATATGCAAAAAAAGGTGTAAACTTGGTTCATGTAAAAACAATAAAAGGTAACGCTTGGCCTCCTGCGGATGCGCATCCTTTACGCATGCATTTTTCTTTTCCGTTTGATCGAGCGTCGGGCGCACCAGTTGTTACACCTCCTGGCCCTGCCTATCAAGATATAGCCGCAGCGGTCGTGCTGGAACAAATGGAACATGATGATAAGATCGTATGCATTACCCCCTCGACACTGTATGCCACCGGACTGACTCCAGCCTTTGAAAAATATCCCGAGCGTTGTTTTGATCCTGGCATGGAAGAACAGCACGCGATGACGATGAGCGTGGGTTTTGCATTGGAAGGAATGAAACCGGTAGTGGCCTATCAATCGACCTTTTTACAACGGGCTTTTGACCAGTTATTCCACGATGTTTGTTTTATGAATTTACCAATACTGATTTTGAGTTACCGCAGCGGTTTCGCCGGTTATGACAACCCGACTCATCACGGTGTATACGATTTTTCTTATTTACGTGTCTTACCGAATTTAAAAATACTATACCCCAAGGATCGTCATGAAACTGAGCGTATGGTAGGTGATGAATTACGTGATTTGTCTGGACCCTTGTTGATTTTAATGCCCTATGGTCCCGTCGATGATATTGATAAAACCGTACTACAGGAAGATCGGGAAAGCTTCTCGACATTACAGACGGTAATACACGGAAGTACTATCACACTAATAACCGTGGGCCATAAGTTTGTTGCTGCCAGAGGGGCGGTAGAGCGCTTGCGTGCAGATGGCGTTGATGCGGGGTTAGTGAATTTACGCTATCTTAAGCCATTGCCGGAACAAGCTTTGCTTGAGCTCATGTCCAACACAGATAGAATCGTAACCGTAGAAGAGTTTGTGCGTGATGGTGGAGTGGGTAGTGCCATTGTCGAACTGGCTGCGGATAATGAGGTAATGAAACCCGTTCTTCGCATCGCTTTACCGTCGGTCTTTATCGAACCCGGTTCAAATCATGAATTGGAGAAAATATATGGTTTGGACGCTGACGGAATTTATCAACGTATAAAACAAAAGTGGGAGACCTTGTAATGGCGAGCTTGGAGCAAATACAGCCGGCGAGTAAATTATTATCCGGAAAAAATGTAATGATCACCGGGGCCTCGCGCGGTATTGGGGCGGCCATCGCCCAAGCTATGTCGGCAGAGGGCGCCCGGGTAGCGTTGACATATCACAACAATCCAGTCGCCGCCGAGAAAATTTCATCCCAGTGCGGGGGTGAGACGCTAGTTCTAGCACTAGATGTTACATCTCGATTGAGCATAGAATCCGCAGTGAGCATGTTTGTTACACAATGGGGCCATCTGGATGTATTGGTCAATAATGCGGGTTACCTTAAACAACAGCCATTGCAAAGTATCGACGATGACGATTGGTCCCGTACTATTGATACCAATCTCAAAGGCGTATTTTTGGTGACTCAAATAGCCGCTCAACTGTTTGAAGCGCAAGCTAAAGAGAGCAAGGGTACTTTTTCTATTGTGAATATTACTTCTGTGGGGGGGCAAATGGGGGGTACCAAAGCACCCCATTATGCTGCGGCTAAAGCAGGTGTCATCTCCTTAACTAAGTCCGCTGCCAAGTTGTTGGCACCACTCGGGGTGCGTGTAAATGCGGTCGCTCCGGGTTTTATCAAAACGGATATGTATGAACAAGTTCTTGTTAATAGTAGTGAGGCCGAAATTTTGGCGGGTATTCCACTAGGTTATGTGGGTTTACCAGATGATGTAGCTAACTCGGTTATTTTTCTTGCTTCTGAAAAAGCGCGCTATATCACGGGCCATGTATTAAATGTAAATGGTGGCGCCTACTTGGGAGCAGGAAGTTAGTTTTTTCTAGCTATAACAATCGCTAATCGTCCCAATCCAGCCTGAGCCAATGCCTTAAATAGGCTTCGTTTAACATCATTAAACCCTGCTTCTGCTAGTGTTAGTTCCAAACGTTTTCTTTTATTATGAATCGCTTTTCCAATTTCGGCATCTTCGACGTAGTTTTCACCCATTAATAGAAAAAGTTCTAGGGGAAATGAGGCTTCTCGTTCAAGTGGCTTAAAGCCATGCCGTTGCAGTAAACTTTCGAGACTATCGTAATCAAAATAATTTAAGTGATGTTTTGGTACAACCCACCAGGGGGAGTAAGCCTCTGCTTGAACCAGTGCATATTGTAGCGGATTAAAATCATTGGGTACCGAAATACAAATCAGACCACCGGGATTGAGAAGCTTATGGGCCAATGTTAATGCTTCCGCCGGTCTGGCAAGGTGCTCGAGTACCTGACTCATATGGATGACATCCTGCGGTGGGATATCTCCAATAGTTTCTGTGGAAAAAAAACCTTCAATTACATTAACACCGTGATTACGGGCGAATTCAGCAGCCTGTGGTGCAGGTTCTAATCCAGTGACGTTAAATCCCCGTTGCATGCCGGTTAGAAGGAAAAAACCGGGACCACATCCGACATCAAGTATATTGCGCTTATGGGAAGGTAGTAAAACCTCGAAACTATCAAACCGATCATTGTATATCGAAGATAACCAGTCTTGATCCTCCTCTGCCGATTTAAGGTAATCAACTTTTTCCTCGGTATAAAAAGTTTCACGGTAGAATTGTTGCAGCTTAGCCGTACTGGGTAAGGGGGAAATATGTCTGAAACCACAACAGGTACAGTCAATAATGTCTACACCGTCCTTGGTGAGTAATTTCGGACCACGGTGTTGATCCCTATTTAATATTTCGTTCATTGCATTGCTTCTCGAGAATTTAATAGAGCTTTGATCGCAGCGCCAATGTTATTTGCACCAGTGCCTATATTAAGTGCTAATGCCGCTTTTCGCATGATCTTGTGATATTGTTTATTGGCAATAAATTGGTCTATTTGTTGTCCTAGTTGTCGTGGCGAGAGTTTTTGATACAGTCCCAATGAGTGGGCTGCGTTATGTTGGTGTAGGGCTTGTGCCGCTATCTGGTGTTCCTTACTTGGGCTAAGTAGAAGGCTAGGAATACCACAGGCGGCTAATTCATAGGCAGTAACGCCGAAAGAGGCCACCGCTAGATCCATGTCTGACAAAAAACTGGCCATATCTTGGATGTGTTGATGAAAGTGAATTTTCAGCTCAAGTTTATCGGCCAGCGCCTTCGCCTGTATTGTTTTGGTAAATGCTTTGCCTAAAATGATATGGGGCTCACAATGGTGATGGATTATTGCTAGACTTTCTATGACTTTTAGCGTAATTCCAAGTGCATCTGCACCGCCCATGGTGATGAGTAGACGGGGAGGAGAATGACTGCGGGACGGTGGCAGTCGCTTAAAGGAAGGTCCCAATAAAATCCATTCCCAACCGCAGTTAAGTGTGCCCGTGAAACCCGACCACGACATTCCTTCGATTTGTGGTACCGGTGGATAAAAAACCAAATCACATGAAAGGCGCCGGTCTGAGGGGTCATCGATACAGACTGTCACAAGGCCGGATGCACGCCATCGCTTTAATGCAGAAGTGGGTAAGTCGGTACGAATATCAAAAATTATTCCGTCGATTGATAAATGTGATATGTGCTTATCGAGCCATGCCATTTCATTGGCTTCGTTTGGGATAATGTCCACTGGAAAAAGTGCGGTTTCGACAATCGTCTTGCCGATATGCTCGCCTGATTGATTGCTAGCATTCATAATAAAACGAATGCCAATAGAGTAACTGTCTCGTAGGCACTGTGCCAGAGACAAACAACGCATTACATGGCCCAAGCCAATCGCAGAATCACCGTCGCAACGAATGACAAGTTTATGTGTTGATTCATCTGCTTTTTTTTGATGTACATGGGCGTTGATACTAACTAATGAAGGTTGTCGTTTGAATAGTTGGATAACGTCAGATAAATTGGCATCACCCGCCTTTGCGCCTAGCCGTTGGTAAATTGTTTCCATGAATTCGAGATCGGCCGGTGTGTCGACTGATAGTCGAACGTCGCTGTAGAAGTGTTCAGGGTTGAATTCTAATGCTGCAATTATAAGGGGTGTAACATAGTGTTGAATTTTTACGGTGACGTGTTCTTGCACTGCGGGGTCATGGCCCCCGTTCAATACCTGCTGCTCAAAAGCACGCCGAGAAAGGGGCGTAAAACCTTCGTGAACTACCTTTAATCCTGCTGGAGCCGCGTGGCCATGACATATATCTGCGTTGTTTGTCTTTAACGCCAAAATCATTGCGTCTATGGTGGGGGGGTCAATAAGTGGGGAGTCGCCTGTTACCCTGATAATTAAATCAGCATTGGTTTGATTGACTGCAAGTCGATAGCGTTCCAACACGTTTTTTTCGGGACCGCGAATAACGCTAATATGTTCTTGTTGCGCAAATGTAACAATCGCATCATCGAGCGAATTAATAGTGGTAGCAATAATAATCTGATCGATTTGTATACATTTTTTAAGGCGATGAATGACGTGCCACAGTAGGGGTTTTCCAGCTATTTCTCTTAGTACCTTGCCAGGGAGACGCGTGGAGCCCATGCGAGCCTGAATTATGGCAGCGGTATTCATTATTGGCCAATGATTAGGTGTATTACCGGATAGGATGTACGGATCAAGGGTCTATGATTCTTGTTGGGGCCGAGCACAATACTGACATTATCTCGCTAGATTAGTGATCAGGGTTTCTCTACTATAATGAGTATATTAGAGTTATTGATAATCCGCTATGTATTGCTTAGTCATTTTAGTAATACAGAATTGAGAGAGATTTTCTATTGATTCCTATTTATGCCCTGTTTCATTTGAATTTAGCCTATTCTTCAATTCCAGTGGATGAACGAAAAACGGTAATCGATCGCTGTTATAGCCCACTTCTGGATCTGCTTTTTGAACATGAAATATACGCCGGGATTGAGATGAGTGGGTGGACCTTGCAGCAAATTAGTGTATTGGCACCTGAGTGGTTAGTACGCTTCAAGAGCCTGTTACAGGCAGGCCGCTGCGAGCTAATCGGCAGTGGATATGCACAAATTATTGGTCCATTGATTCCGTATGAAGTCAATGTTTGGAATCAACGTATTGGGCTCGAAGACTACCAGAATATGTTAGGCATCAGACCAAGACTGATCCTGGTCAATGAGCTCGCCTATTCGTCAGGACTCGTGGGGATTTACCGGGAAGCGGGTTATGAAGGTATGCTTATGGACCGGGACAATGTTGCGCTTGCCCTAAGTTTGACGAATAACGATGACGCTATGCCGGTTTACGCTGATAGTGGTGACGGAGAAGGATTGCCGGTGCTTTGGATCGATTCAATATTATTTCAGACATTTCAACGCTATGCACACGGTGATATAGGTATGAGCGATTACCTTCATTATTTTAAAAGTCGAATTAACGAGGGTGACGGCCCGTTTGCAATTTATGGCAATGATGCTGAAATATTTGACTATCGGCCGGGTAGATTCAAAGAAGAATCAGAACTGGATAAAAATAACGGAGAATGGCATCGAATTCACCAATTAGTCAGCCGCTTAAAAGAGCAAAAAGAAGTCGTTTGGCGAACACCTTCCGATGCATTGCGTGAGTTTGGAAACAGACATTCCTCTCGAGCGGTTACGCTAACCTCCGCAAGGCAGCCTATCCCGGTGAAGAAGCAGGCCAAATACAACATTAGTCGTTGGGCGATTACGGGCAGGGATGACTTATGGATTAATACACTTTGTCACCAAATCTATCGACAGATACGACTTGTCGCAAACAATACTAAACACGAAAAATGGCGAGGTTTGTGTCGACTTTGGGCCAGTGATTTAAGAACCCACGTTACATCCTCTCGTTGGAATGAAGCTCTAGGTTATGCTGATGACCTGTTACAGCAATTGAATGTGCGAGATTTTACACCAAATCAAGAAAATTTCTCATTACCACTACCGCACGACAATAATCGCGATCATATGAATAATTGTCATATTCATGTTGATCCAGAATCGATATATATAACAGTAGAGACTTCTAATGTAATTATTACCCTAAATAAGCGACGAGGTCTGGCTATTCATAGCCTAGGTTTTAAGCAACACGATTTTTCTCCTCTGATAGGTACTCTACCGTTAGGTTACTTTTCATCGATTGATCTTGGGGCCGATTTCTACAGTGGCGGTGTCATAATTGAGCGGGTAAAAGAACACTCTCGAACGACTGATTTGACTCGAGTTGTACCGGACATTATCCAGCAAGAAGACCAATGTATTATACGCTGTGTTATTGATACCGATGATGGAGATATCGTAAAAACAATTTGTATTAGTAAAATTAGCCAAAGCATAACAATACACTATAATTTCCCGAGTTGGCGTCGGCCTTACGGTAGTGTTCGGGTAGGAAATTTCACTTTCTTACCCAAAAATTTCTCGCGTCCGTTGTATTTTCTGTGTAGAAATGGTGGCAGAGACAACGAAGAATTTAAGTTAGATGCCGACACTTTTCATACAAATCCCGCTTCAAGTCTGGTATCGGCTAGCGGT
>JBGMRO010000096.1:0-9992 GCA_048061555.1 Thiohalomonadales bacterium
CAAAATAAATTACCTTTTCGTTTTCCATATTAATGATTGGAATTTGTTGGGAATTTAATAAAACAATAAGTGAATAATTTGTGTTGACTTGATACGGATTGTTTACATGAATAAAATATTTGTCATTTTTAGTATTATCTAATTTTATTAGCGGCGTAACTGAGTTAGGTTCTTTGTTTTTATTAATAACAATATCCATAATTTTGTTTTCGATATTGCCGCTCAATAATTTATATTCAACCTTGTTGAATTCCCCATATTTAACATATAAATTGGCGCGATGACTCAGTATTCGCGAACGCACGTACTTACCGATGGGTTTATCTTGGATGGCGGTGATGATGATGTCATGTGCGCCCTCTGGAATGCCTTCGATAGATAGAGGTAATAATAATTCTGATCCTGACCGGACGGTTATCTTGTGTATTATAGAATGTGCTAATTTGTTTTTAGATATACTAAATTTGTACTGCTGATAATCAATGAATACATTTAAAGTAAACTTTATGTCGTTGGCAGTGTAATTTCCGATGAAAAAAACGCCGTAAAAGGGTTCTATGGCATTAGTAAAGTAGGAACGCTGCAAACGGCTGGAGTGGAATTTTTCGTTGCCAATAAATGCGTGAATAACAGAGTTTGGGTAGCTTTTTTTAAAATTTTCTATAGTGTTACGGTCAAGAGATTTCGGGCCAAGCTCGGTGGGGTGTTGCGGAATTGCAGAATTTCCGGCATAGCTGTTGTTTATAAATAGTAGTAGGCAAACAGGAAGTAGTATTCCAGTAAAATTGAATTTCATTGGTTTTTGCATGCTTTGTTTGAAGGCGCAAAGCATTATCGTCCTTGATAAGTAAAACAGCTTAATAATAAACTACATTGTCGAATTATGCTATTGATTCGTAACTTTTAGGTCAACGTGTTAGATAGTTTGCAGACAGTGTTAGCGAGATTGTATTAGCGAAACAGTAACAACAGGGCGTTGTCGTCAGTCGAGTTTTGGAAATAGATGGAACTAAATCCAATGAGTTTTTGTCGCTGGCGCTACGATTCTCCGCAATCGCCAGCGCCTTCTTCAATATATCGGTAAATATCGACAGGACATGCCGCTAGGAGACTTTTTCGGGTATTTCATGGATACCGCATTCTTTTTGTGCATCTCGTTCCCACCACCAGCGACCCGCCATGAGGTCGTTTGCATCATTGTTTAGTACTATTTTCGTGCAAGGCGCGCAGCCGATGCTAGTATAACCCCTATCGTAGAGTGAATTGTAGGGGATAGCGTTATTATGGATATATTCCCAGGCTTGTGCCGTGCTCCAGTCGTAGAGTGGGTTGAACTTCGGTATCTGGTGCGCGGAATCCCACTGCAACGGTGACACTGATGATCGGAGTTCAGATTGCTGTCGCCGCAAACCACTTACCCAGGCTCGTTTATTTATCAATGCACGGTTTAACGGCATTAACTTTCGGCTATCGCAACATGTTTTTCTCAACTCGATACTTTTATAAAAACCATTAGGCCCAAAGCTGTTCACAAGATGCTCGATATTGTTGGGGTCGGGAAAATAACTCTTTATTTCTTGCTGATAATGACTGCGAACCTGTTGGATAAATTCATGCGTCTCTTCGTGTATACGACCCGTATCAATTGTAAATACTTCTATATTGGGGAAACGGTTGAAAATAGTATCGGCAATTATCATGTCCTCTATACTGAAACTGCAAGCGAAAGTGGCGGGTGCATAATCCCTGTCTACGTGTTCCAATATTCTGATCATTCGATTAGTCTTCTTAAGTAAACTCATCTATCTTTACTCCTTCCTGTTTTCCTGCGTTAAGCGACTTTGCCGCATGCCACCCCGCTTAATCGAAGTAAGAAATTAACCTTTTTTACATAGACATTAAAAGAATATATAGGTATAAAGCTAGAACTATATGGAATATTGAGGTTAATATGAAATTGCACCAATTACGCTATGCTATTGAAATTGCCGATAATAATTACAATGTGTCTGAGGCCGCCGACGGCATGTTTACATCACAACCTGGTGTCAGCAAACAAGTTCGTTTATTGGAAGACGAGTTGGGTGTGCCTATATTCGCACGAGATGGAAAACGCCTAGTCGGATTGACTACGCCTGGCAGAAAAATACTACATCGCGCGCGCCAAGTGTTTCGGGAAATCGATAATATCACGCGCATCGGTCAGCAATATGCAAATGCAGATATCGGTTCTTTCACCATAGCGACATCACACACGCAAGCCCGATACGTACTTCCTTCAGTTATACAGAGATTTTTGCAGCGTTATCCAAAGGTCAATTTGATCATAAAACAAGGCTACCCCGAGGAGATAGTCAATTTGGTGGTAGACGGAAAAGCCGATATAGCCATTGCGACAGAAGGGGTGATCAATCGAAATGAATTAATATCTTTACCAAGTTATCAGTGGCATCGCTGCCTGTTAGTCCCAAAAAAGCATGAATTATTGCGAAAATTTACCGCCAAGAAACGGAAAAAGATACAGCTAGAGGACATTTCGAACTACCCCATAATAACTTATGATGTCGCCTTTGCTGGTCAAGAGGAGGTCTTAAAGGTTTTTGAGCAGGCGGGCATTAACCCCAATATTGTTATTACCGCATTGGATTCCGATGTGATTAAGACCTATGTCGAAATGAATCTTGGTATCGGTTTGATTGCAAATACGGCGTTTGAACCCGACAAAGATAAGGCGTTCGGACTCATCGATGTTAGCCATTTGTTCAAGCCTAATACCACTTGGATCGGCGTCAGCCGAGGTGGGTTTGTACGTAATTATGTTTACGATTTTATAGAAATGTTCGCGCCGCATCTGAAAAAAAAATCTATTATGGCATCATTGAATGCGGAATAAATAAGTTTAATGGTGCGAAGCGACCAAAAGTACAATTTTAACAAAATTCATTGGTGATATGGGTATCTCTGCTAAACGAATCACTATAAATAGTGATAACGTCGGGTTATAGCATCATATTGAGCTCGGCTCATTAAATAAATTTATAAGCTTGTGCGATTTAATTATTGTAATTCAAGTGATTTACCCAATAAATTCAAAATATCTCCCAATGTTGTCGCATTGAATTTGAAAACACCATTTATTGTACGGCTCTATTTGCAGTATACTTGAATAATACAAGGTGTTATTCGAAATGCGCGATAGAGAATAATGTAGGCTCCAGATAACGAAAGTTTTCTGAAACAATACATATTTACTACGTTGCAAATATTGTCTAAACTATTGATATGGATGCTGTTGATTTGAAAGTTATTAATATTAAACATGACTGCAAGTGTGCTCTGCATAATTGCTCAAGTGCTCTGCATAATTGCTCAAGTGCTCTACATAGTTGCTCAAGTGCTCTACATAGTTGCTCAAGTGCCCTGCATAATTGCGAAAGAGCTTTGTATCGTGGCGCAAGAGCTATGCATGATCGCGAAGGTGTTAGGTACGCGCACAAAAGTACTGTGCGTGATAATAGAAGTACTTTGATATTTTCTTCAGCGGTACAAAATTTTCTGGATGCGAATAGTCACCGAGATCTGCGATCGCGTATCTCACGTTATAATGTCCGATTATTGAAGCGGATGGGTTATGCCATAGGTGCGCTCGCTATAGCCGCTACTCAAACTGCTTGCAGTTCGACTAGCATTCCATTGACGCAAAAAGACCGTGACTCAATAAAGACTATTTATGTGTCCAAGTTAATTGTGCGCGATGCGAGACCCGCAATATTGCGACTTGATTCCTTTAAGGGGCCTGTGGCATATGGTGGTATAAGCGAATGGCATACTCTGCAAAGACATGACAGATTTGATAGTATAGGTATAGGCCATAAAAAGAAAAACAAGACGCAGCCTGGAGGTCTTGAAATAGACAATCATAAGAAGCACCTTCCACATGATAATCGATTTCGTGGAGATTTAGTCAGATATTATGACGGAAATCTACCTAGTCCCGGTTATTATGAGATTTATAATAACGAAAAAATTTACAATAAAAAATTGAGTGAGCAATTCAGCTCGGATGAAATACGAATCGACCAAGTATTATATAAATCATTCGTTAATGAATGGGAGAAAAGAGGCCTTTTCCCATTAACACCTTCAATGGAACCTGATGCCATCATCAAACTCGAACTTATCAACTATGGTTTATTAATCGGAAATGTGGATAGACCGTCAGCTGTCAGCACTGCGAAGTACGTTGATAAAGGATACGCGCCGTATATGATGGTACGCGCCTATATTGTAGATTCAAATGACAAAATAATTTGGCAGGAAGAGGCGGAGTATGAACTATTTTTAGTCGGTGCTCAAAATCGTTTAAGACTACAGCAATGGATTTCAAGACCTAAAGAGCTGCAAAGTGCATTTGAAGAAGTTTCAGCGACCTTAAGCGAAGCTATCGTAGCTGTGCTCGCCAAGAAATTCAAGAATTCAAAAGTTTCTAAATTAGATTAGAATTATACAACTCAAGTTTCGGAGTTCAAGAGTTAAACACAATGCTGATCATTGGTGGATGCGCTTCGCTTATCCACCAAATTGCAGAGTAGTACGGTATTAACGAGTCACTGAACTACGAAATTTGAGTTACAATAATATTAATGACCCAGAAAGTGATCTACGTCAGCTTGGTAAATCGGCATCGTTTGTTTGTGGGTCATTTACCCGTGTAAACGCTCACTCAGTTACGACAACGTCCCAGTCGCTAGCAAGGGTGTTTTCTCTAATATAGGTTTTAAGTAACGGGCAGTGTGGGACGATGGATGCGCTGCTACGGTCTCTGGGGTACCGCTAACAATAACATACCCACCGTTTTCACCGCCTTCCGGTCCGAGGTCAATGATCCAGTCAGCCGTCTTAATCACATCGAGGTTGTGTTCGATGACGACTATGGTATTTCCGTGGTCTCGTAGTCGGTGTAATACCGCCAGTAATTGCTCAATATCGTGAAAATGTAGCCCCGTGGTGGGCTCGTCGAGTATGTAGAGGGTCTTACCGGTATCGCGCTTAGACAGTTCCCGGGCTAGTTTGATTCTTTGCGCCTCACCGCCGGATAAAGTGGTCGCGCTCTGTCCGAGTCTTATATAACTCAAACCCACGTCGATTAGGGTTTGCAGTTTTCGTGCGATCACAGGTACAGCATCAAAAAATATCCGCGCATCCTCAACTGTCATCTCAAGCACTTGATAAACATTGTGGCCTTTGTAGTATATATCCAGGGTTTCGCGATTGTAACGTTTGCTCTTGCACACATCACAAGGTACATAGATATCAGGTAGAAAATGCATCTCGACTTTGATCACACCATCGCCCTTGCAGGCCTCACAACGGCCGCCTTTAACATTAAAGCTGAAGCGTCCGGGTGAATAACCCCGCGTCCGTGCCTCTTTGGTACCGGCAAATAATTCTCGAATGGGGGTGAACAAACCCGCGTAGGTTGCGGGATTAGAGCGCGGCGTACGCCCGATAGCGCTCTGGTCAATATCCACCACTTTGTCAAAATTTTCGAGGCCCTGCATACTATCAAACGCATAAGCCTCCGTGGGGTTGGCGTTAATAAGCTTCGCCGCCTCTCGATAAAAGGTGTCATTAATAAGGGTAGATTTACCCGAACCAGAGACGCCTGTAACTGCCGTCATTAATCCGATAGGGATTTCAACATCGACGGCCTTTAAATTATTGCCACGGGCTCCCGTTATCTTGACCGTGTTCTCAGCATCGAAGGGGGTGCGGTTTTCCGGTATTTGGATCTGCTTGCGACCCGATAGGTATTGGCCGGTGAGTGAGTTCGGGTCGTTCATGATATGTTGCGGTGTGCCCTGTGAAACGACTTCTCCGCCATGAATGCCTGCGCCCGGGCCGATATCGAGTACGTGATCGGCCGCATGAATGGCTTCTTCATCATGTTCGACCACGATGACGGTATTACCCATGTCGCGTAGATAGATAAGGGTGTCGAGCAGGCGTTGGTTGTCACGTTGATGCAGGCCTATCGAGGGTTCATCCAAGATATACATGACACCCACGAGTCCGGCACCTATTTGACTCGCTAAACGTATGCGCTGCGCTTCTCCGCCAGAGAGGGTATCTGCACTGCGATTTAGTGTGAGGTAGTCCAAACCCACATTGACCAAGAAACTCAATCGTTGGCCGATTTCCTTGACAATTTTATCGGCGATCTCACCTTTACGGCCGGGAAGATTCAGTGACTGGAAAAATGCCTGGGCCTTACCTATGGGTAGGGAGGTCACCTCGGGTAGAGATTGTTCTGCGACATAAACGTGTCGGGAATGCGTTGCCAATCGAGTGCCCTCGCAGCTATCACAGGATTGTGTACTCAAATATTTGGCCAATTCGTCGCGTACCACACTGGAGTCAGTCTCGTGATAACGTCGTTGCATATTATTGATAATACCTTCGAAACTGTGGGTACGTACCGAAAACCCGCCCTTATCTTTGTGATAACGGAAATCGATTTCTTGGTCGCCGCTACCATATAAAATGACCTGTCGGATGCGCTTGGGTAGTTTTTCGAAGGGTATATCGAGGTCAAATTTATAGTGAATGGACAGGGATTGGATCAACTGAAAATAGTAATTATTACGTCGATCCCAACCGCGTACCGCCCCGGCAGGCAAACTGAGTTGCTCATTGGTTACTACGCGCTTGGGGTCGAAGAACTGGTTGACACCTAGTCCGTCGCATTTTGTGCAGGCCCCAGCAGGGTTGTTAAACGAAAACATTCTTGGTTCAAGTTCGGGGATAGAGTAACCACATTGTGAACAGGCAAAATTTGCAGAAAACATAAGGTCTTCTTCTTTGTCTTTTTTGTCCATGGTCACGATCGTGGCAATACCCTTGGTGAGCGTAAGAGCAGTTTCGAAGGATTCTGCCAGCCTTTGTTTGATATCGTCACGAACCTTGAAGCGGTCAACCACGACTTCGATGGTGTGTTTTTTTCGTAATTCGAGTTCAGGTACAGCGTCCAGTTCATGGATGTAGCCGTTGACTCTCGCCCTCACAAAACCCTGCGCACGCAATTCTGCAAAGGTATTTAAATGCTCACCCTTTTTGTTACGCACTATCGGTGCGAGCAGCATCAGTTTTTTTCCTTCGGGTAGCGCGATGACCTGGTCGACCATTTGACTAATGGTCTGTGCGGCGAGTTCGATACCATGATCCGGGCAACACGGTGAGCCCGCGCGGGCAAATAACAGGCGTAGATAATCGTAGATCTCGGTAATGGTGCCGACGGTCGATCTTGGGTTATGGGAGGTTGATTTTTGCTCAATTGATATCGCGGGAGACAATCCCTCGATATGGTCGATATCTGGTTTTTCCATCATGGAGAGAAATTGACGGGCATAACTCGATAGCGACTCTACGTAACGGCGTTGACCCTCGGCGTAGATCGTATCAAAGGCGAGCGAGGACTTGCCTGAACCCGATAAACCCGTAATAACAATAAGTTTATCACGGGGTAAGTCTACATTTATGCTTTTTAGATTGTGAGTTCTGGCGCCTTGGATACGAATAAAGTCCATGTTGATTTCCGCAGTTAATAGAACCTGGTAATATACGACGTTTTGTAGGTTGGAGGCAAAGGAAGTCGTGCTGTGAGTCAAAATAAATCAGAAACCAAAGAAGTACAGGTCGGATTGAGTTCATTGGAGCGAAAAGCCGTATTTTCGTTGGCCAGTATCTATTTTTTACGCATGTTGGGTCTGTTTATGATCCTGCCGGTATTTGCCCTATATGCGGAGCACTTAGACGGGGCGACTCCCATGCTGATCGGCCTAGCCATCGGTATCTATGGGTTGACACAGGCCGCCTTTCAAGTCCCCTACGGTATGGCCTCTGACCGCATCGGTCGAAAACCGGTCATCGTCGTCGGTTTGCTCATATTCGCCGGTGGCAGTGTTGTAGCGGCACTCGCTGATAATATGACCTGGGTCATTGTGGGTCGCGCCCTACAAGGGATGGGGGCCATTGCGGCCACGATTATGGCCCTGACCGCCGATCTGACCCGTGAGGAAAACAGACTTAGTGCGATGGCGATAATTGGTATGAGTATCGGTGTCTCCTTTGCGATATCCTTGATCATGGGGCCCATATTAAATGGTTGGATAGGGGTGCCGGGCATTTTTTGGCTGACCGCGGTACTGGCGCTTGGGGCGATCTTGGTAGTGAAATTTGTGGTGCCGACGCCGGTCAGAAGTCGCTTTCATCGTGATATGATGCCAGTAAAAGCGCAATTAAAAGAAGTGCTTATCGATAAACAGTTGCTTCGACTCGACGTGGGTATTTTTGTTCTACACATGCTACTCACTGCGACTTTTGTGGTATTTCCGCTGGCACTGCGTGATTCCGCCGGGCTGCCGGCGGATCAGCATTGGATTATTTACTTGCCGGTGATGATCCTGGCGATGTTGTTGATGGTACCGTTTCTCATTTTGGCCGAGAAAAAACATAAACTAAAACAGGTGTTTAGCGCCGCAGTACTGAGCCTAGTGATCGCAGAGCTGGGTTTTATGCAGCTGCACGACTCTGTGACCGGTTTGGTCTTCTCTTTATTTGTATTTTTCACCGCATTTAATGTGCTTGAGGCGACGTTGCCGTCCTTAATCGCCAAGACCTCATTACCCGATCATAAGGGTACTGCAATGGGGGTATATTCCAGTAGTCAATTCCTGGGTGCATTTTTTGGCGGTGTTTTGGGTGGCCTGTTTCATGGTCAGTGGGGTCTGCAAGCGGTATTCGGACTGGCCGCTTTAATGGCCTTGGCGTGGTTTTTCCTGGCAAGCACGATGCAGAATCCGCGTTACCTGAGCAGTCACCTGCTTCGAGTAGGAGACGTAGACGAAGCGCAGGCTCGCGACTTAGTGAATAAATTGACAGCCGTTCGAGGCGTGGCCGAAGCCGTGGTCGTCATTGAAGACGGCATTGCCTATCTTAAGGTCGACCTACACGCGTTGGATCGGCAGGCATTACAACAATATACTGTGGCCGAGAGCGGTGGTTGATAAGCAAACTTGAATTGTAGAATTAATGAAATGGAAATATATAGTTCATCCAGGCCGCCATACGCAGTAGTATTTTTCGCATAATTGCAATGTGGCTAAAGTGTTGCGTATATATTGCGGATTGGGCATAGGCACCGCCGGGTATTTTCTTCGCATAGGCGTCAAACTCTGGATCTGTAATATCAATAATTACGGCTATTCGACCGGGGAAAGGTGCAATCCTTGGATTGATCAAATTACCCGTGGGTTGAATTTGACCCTCCATCAACACCGGTAGAACCATTTTAACCTCACCTGAAAATACTTCACCGGGAATGCCGTCAAATACGACTTCTGCATCGTTGCCAATTTCCAAACGAAGTAGACTATTTTGTCGAAACCAGCCAACAAAATACTTATGTTCTTCAATATCATCGTGCACAAAAATCATCACCGGCCTAAGCGGTATCGAAACCGCCCGCATACCTGGTTTTAAGGCCATTTGGACGACAATACCGTCTGTCGATGCACGTACCACCGTATTCTTCAGATCAAATTCTGCGATACCCAATTGTGCGGTGAGGTCATCTAGTTTGGCAATGGCTAAATCTAAATCTCTTTGACTTAGGGAGCGTTGTTTCACCAGACGTTTTGCCCGTTTGACATCGGCCGATGCCGCGACGAGCTGTGCTTTTAAGGAAGCGACTTTATATTCAAAGGGTGCTGGATCAATTTTGAATAAAACGTCCCCCGCTTTTAGGTGTTTATTAGGCGTCACGGGCACTTCAATCACCGTGCCAGAAACTGCAGGAACAATCGGCGTAGTAATAAAATAATTACGGCTGATTTCAGAATAGGGGTGATTATAGTTCATGAGAAAAATTAACGTACCTTTGCATTACTCGGGTTGATTGCCCTGAAGGTTCGTATGTATGACTTCGCGATCGA
>JBGMRO010000097.1:0-9973 GCA_048061555.1 Thiohalomonadales bacterium
GTTTTTTATGCTAACAATACATAAAATAGGTTTATACAGTTGAACTTGGCTGCCTGAGCCGTGTATTGTAGGGTTCATTACGTAACCACCAAACATGGTACGTAGAGGTCAAAGTGCGGTTACACCTATTACACCTATGAGCGATTGGGTTATGAGCGATTGGATTTTATCTTCAAATAGAAAAATTGTCAGTGATTATATGTCTGTAAGTCACCGTCAAAACATAAGTAGAATATATAGAGACTATTTGTAGAAGTATAGACTGTGAAATCGATTAAAACAGACACCCTAAACAGTGACGTAAAGCCCGGCGACGATACCGATCCTGGCACGGACAAGAGTGACGTGACTAACCCCAACCGTCCTTTCAACGAAAACGCTACCGCCAATAAAACCATTTCAGATAAACCTTTCGCGGATAAAACCGTGTCTGATCAAGATGTTCCACCACGTGCCACTAATACTGAACCTGCTCGTTTATGTTATGTAGACGATAGTCGAACGTCTGCCTACGTGGTAAAACGCATGTTGCGCCCGTTTGGCTATTCGGTCGATCACTATGAGTCCGCTGAACCTGCCCTGATTGCATTGGTACAAGGCAGTTACGATCTACTCTTGACCGACCTAAAGGTTTCTCCCAAAGGGATGGACGGTGACGATCTCCTGCGGGCTTTACGTAATAGTGGACAGAGTAAGATCAGTTCCTTACCGGTCATCGTTATTACCGGCTCCACCGATACTAGTGTATTTGCCGATGTCTATGAAGCAGGTGCCAATAAAATAATGACTAAGCCGGTCAATGGTGATGAACTTAATGACCATATCCGGAAATTAGTGTATTCCCATAACTCTGAGCAAAAGGACAATGATCTCGGCAGTACGAGTCACAATTCCAATGATAGGCTAGAGGCCAGAAATCCAAGGAAAGACCCGGTATCGGCACATGAAGATGTGGTTTTAGAGTCTCGGCCAGAAGGTTTTTCAAATTTTATGGGGCCGACTGCCTTTGCAGATAAACCTGCTAATGTGGTCTTTTTCGATTCGGAAATAAAACAAAATAGAAATGCAGATATTGATAAATCCCTGCAAGATTTCGATTCAATCCCCGTCCTAAATTCTTCTGACATTGATAATCCTATTCCCGTATTAGAGGCAGGAATAGAATCTGAATCCTATGTGTTGTCCGAAGGTGGCTCAGCCAGCAGTGATACAGATTCTATAGCGGCAGAACTGAAAGATATCGATAGTAAAATTTTTGGTAACAATAGTTTCGGCAGCAATAGTTTCGACAATAAGAGTGCTGAAGACGCCGACCGGCGGGTGCTCGCACAAGACTCTAATGCCCACGGTGGCCTTTTTAGTGAGCCGTACGTGCCACGACCCACAACGCGTTCAGCGCCAGCCGCAAAAGTTCGCCCCACCATCACTACGGTCAAACCCACTGCTGACGAAAATAGCGACAGTATTGTTAAGTCCAGTATTACTAATACGGACGCGAGACGTGAGGCCGCCCGTAGGGCACAGGCGGCAGTTACTGCGGCGCAAAAAAATAAGCGAATTATGGCGGAAAAGGCGAAAAAGAAGGCGCAAGCCGCCGCCGCGTTAAAGAAATTAAAAGAGGCAGCGGCTATGAAGGTCGCCATAGCCAAAAAAGCACAGCAGATACAACAAATTAAGAAACAAAAGGCCATCGCTGCGGCGAAGGCAAAGGCGATTGCAGCGGCTAAAGCGGCTGCGGCCGAAAAGAAAAGACAGCAAGAAGCGGAGGCCCACAAGGCTGATAACTTAAAACTGCGGCCAAAAGAAGAGTCACTCACTCCAGCAGCCACGGCAGCCCCCACGGCAGCCCCCCCCACTAATGCCAGTCAAGGTAACGCTGGCCAAGGTTTAGCCGCTAAAAAACCGATCGAATTAGTGCATCCACGTGATGGCGGTAGTCCGTTGAATGCGGGTGCACAATCGCCGGGTTTTTCTCGACCCGCTGCACCACCGCCGCCACCACCGCCGCCACCTAAAGAAAAAGTGCAGGCGCAAGCTAAGCAAACGCCACCCATAAGGGAAAAAGATCAAGCCAACGATATCCTGAGTAGCATGGATCAATTTCCATTGGTGGAAGCAGATATGCCGGACACCTATGCACCATCAAGGTTTTTCGCCGTCTTTAGCTCATTGTTTGAATTGTATGGTTTCAAAAAAATTATGGTAATGACCTTAGGGATTTTGGTCGTGTTTTTTACCTACGACACCTGGAGCCCAATACTAAATATTAATGATGGTACCGCGGTTGACTTAAGTATCGTAGAACAGGGGGAAATTTTTCAAGCGATTACCGTGCCTGGAAAAGTCGTGAGTAAATTGCGTGTCAATATAACGCCCTCTATAGCCGGCAGATTGACCAAGGTAGTGGCCGATGAAGGAGATAGCGTAAAAAAGGGGCAGCTACTTGCACGTCTTGATGACCGAGAGGCAAAGAGTTATCTCAAAAAGGCCACCGCGAGTTATAACAGCGCTAAAGAAGATGTTGTCATGGCCAAGCGCACGTTAAAACGACTTAGTAGAGCGTTTAAAAAAGGTGCCATTCCAAGGCAGCTCGTGGAAGATGCCGAAGTAGATTTACGATCATCACGGGCGCGTAAGAGTATCTCTGAAGAAGAGGTGCACTCTGCGCGAGTCAGCTTAGAAAATCCAAGAATATTAGCACCGTTTTCTGGTGTGATTACCAATCGCTTTGTCGAGGTGGGTCAATGGGTCGTACCCTCTGAAACCTTGTTTTCACTGATTGATCCGAAGCAAAGAGAAGTCGAAGTTAAAGTTGACTCTGCCGACAGTAGTGGTATCGCTGTCGGCCAGACCGTGAGCCTGTCTAGTGACGCCTTCCCTGGACTGGAATGGTCTGAGTCTGTAACTCGTTTGGCTGCGGCAACATCGAGTGTGGGTAATGCAAATACCATCAGTGTCTACATTAGCCTCGGGACAAATGCACCATCGTTAAGATTTGGTCAACAAATTGATGCTGATATACGAACCGCTTGGAATCCTAATGCGGTCAAGGTACCTTATGGTGCTATTATAAATGAAAAGGGCAAGTCCTGGGTCGCGTTGCTAGAAGGTGACAAGGCACGTTTGGTTGAGGTCACTACGGGCATTGAGGACTTTTCGCATGTTGAGATTACACAAGGTGTGTCCATTGGCGAAACTATCATCCTAGCCGATGGTAAACGACTACGTAATGGTGAAAGGGTATTTTTGTCAACCAAGTAGGCCCCTCACGAGTCAGTTCCGAATTTTCTTGTACGAACAATCCATTAAACGCCTCAACTACACTTAAAAAAGTCGTGCGAACGTCTACAGCACGGTAATCGCTTTCGTTACGTCTCACCTGATGTGTAAGTTTGAAATGTTTAAATACTTCTCTCTGTGTGTATCTTACATCGTTATTTAATGCCTATAACGACATCCGATACTTAAGTATTCGACCCCTGTCATATTATCCTAAAGATACGTTATACTGCTTTCTCTTAGCATATACCTATCGCAGTTAGCGCTTCCCACAAAATCGAAAGCAACATAAGCAATGATAAACATCAAAGGTCTGACAAAATCATACGCAATGGGACGTAATCGTGTTGCAGTACTTAATGACGTGATGCTTAATATTGAAAAAGGTGAGTTTGTTGCCATTATGGGGCCTTCAGGTTCGGGAAAGACGACCTTGATGAATATTATCGGCTGCTTAGATAAGGCAGACAAAGGGCAATACCATCTGGGCCGAATTAATATTGGTTTAGTCGACGAAGCACAGCTAGCAGGCATCAGAAATAAAATGCTGGGTTTTGTATTCCAATCTTTTAGTTTGATCCCGAGAATATCCGCGCATCGAAATGTTGAATTACCCATGATCTATGCGGGCGTTGCGGAGCACATTCGGCGAAATCGTGCATTGGCGGCATTGGATATTGTCGGTATTAGAGATCGCGCATTCCATACGCCAGGGGAAATGTCGGGTGGACAACAGCAGCGAGTAGCCATTGCTCGATCGATAGTCAATAACCCGGAAGTCATTATTGCCGATGAACCGACAGGTGCGCTTGATTCTCAGAATAGTTTGGAAATAATGCGCATCTTTAAACAACTAAACCGTGGTGGAAAGACGATTGTGATGGTGACCCATGAAGATGAAATCGCGGCTCACGCCGATAGAATTATTCGTGTACGGGATGGAAGAATTGTTAGCTAAATATATTTATGTCATTACAGTCATCCATATTTAAAGATGTACTCAATCAAGCCTTGTTTTCATTGGGTGATAACCGTTTACGAACTTTTTTAAGTATCGTTGGTATCGCTATTGGAATCGGGGCAGTCATGACTGTCGGAACCGTAAGTCAGGGTGCAAAGGATTATGTCTACAAAGAACTCGATACCTATGGTTTGACTTCTATTTGGATCTATCGTGATTGGGGTGAAGATCAACCCGACCGTGTCGTGCGACAAGGCAGCGGAATCAGTAATGCAGATTATCAGCGTATCACCGAAGGTTGTTGCCCCGCGATAGTTCGGGCGACCCCAGTCGTCTACGCCAACGGTGGTCCAACCAAGATTCGTAATGGCAACGCATATTTTAACTCCCCAATAGAAGGGGTAGATATAGACTATTTACCCATCAATAATGACGAGTTATCTGCTGGCAGAAATTTTCGTCCAGAAGATATTGCGCGACGCCGACCCGTTGCAATTATTGGCGCCAAGGCCTTTAAAAAATTATTCGGTACACGTACTAGCGCAATAGGAAAAAAATTTCGATTATATAAACAAAAGTACACGATTATCGGAGTGTTAAAGGAAAAAAATAGAGACTTGATCGGTAAATTGGGTGCTGATGAATACGATATTAATGGTCGGGTCCTGATTCCCTATACCTTGTACCAAAATTTATTAGGTTCGAAAGATATACATACCCTACAAGCCGAAGCTAAATCTTTAAAACAAACCGGAGAGGCACTAGAACAAGTCACGACATTTCTACTCAGGCGGCACAATAATCGTTTTAAGTATACCACCGAAAGTATGGATGCCTGGATCGATACCGCGGAAGAATACATACAAAATTTCTCCCTTATTGGCCTATTGTTCGCGATTATCAGTCTCGTGGTGGGTGGTATGGGCATCATGAACATCATGAGTACCTCTGTTATTGAGCGCACCCGAGAGATTGGCATTCGAAAGGCCATCGGTGCGAGCAATAAAGATATCTTAATGCAATTTCTCATGGAGTCTGTGGTAGTCAGTACGGTTGGCGGATTTATAGGCTTAATTATTGGAATTGTCGCGGCGTATCTAATCGGGTATTTTTCCGGATATCCACTACAACCCTCCTGGATCACCGCAGCCATTGCATTAGTGGTTTCTATGTTAGTCGGCATATTATCCGGTTACTACCCAGCCCATCGAGCAGCCCAACTGCATCCCGTAGATGCCCTAAGACACGAATAATAGATCGTGATTCGTGATTCGTGATTCGTGATTCGTGAACCTTTCACCTTTTACCTTTTACCTCAAAACATGGCACATATTATGCCTTAACCTTTCTGTTATACCACAAGTTCTAAAGGCCGGGTTGGTGACGTAAAATCGACATTTATGCCGGCAATTCTACCAGGAAACAAAATAGACTTTAGTCGTCGATGACTCAAAAAAATCACCTAATCGCCATGTATCAATCGATGTTGCGGATACGCCGGATCGAAGAAGGCCTAGCGGAGCGATTCCAGGAACATAAACTTCAATCGCCGTTACATTTGTGTATTGGGCAAGAGGCCGTCGCGGTGGGTGTTTGTACGGAGCTCAACAACAACGATCTGGTCTTTAGCGGGCATCGCTATCATGGACACTATCTCGCTAAAGGCGGAAATCTTAAACGACTCTTGGGTGAGATATTTCATCGCTCAATCGGCGCTTTTCAGGGCCGGGCCGGTTCGTTGTATATAGAAGACGTAAACGTCGGATTTATGGCGAATTCTCCGATTGTTGCCGCTTCCATTCCGCTCGCGGTGGGTGCGGCCTGGGCGGCCAAACTAAGAGGCGAAACACGTATAGTCGTGGCCTTTTTTGGCGATGCAGCACTAGAGCAGGGTGTTTTTTTTGAAGCCGTGAATTTCGCCGCACTACATAAATTGCCGGTCATATTTGTTTGCGAAGACAATGGTTATGCGGTCTATACCGCTTTAAAAGAGCGCCAACCGCAACGGGTGGTGAATAGCATCGCCAATGCCTATGGCATCCCTTGTTTCGCGGGTGATGGCAACGATGTACTCACGGTCTTTAATCTCGCTCATAGTGCCATCAGTAGTGCCCGAAACGGCATGGGCCCACAGTTTATGCATTTAGTTACGCATCGCTGGAGAGAGCATAGCGGACCACATTTTGATGACGACCTCGGTTATCGCAACGAGGGAGAATTAGAGAGCTGGCTGAGTCGATGCCCGATTAATATGGCCAGACAAGAATTAGAAAATCACAATTTATTAACCGATAAAATGGCGTTGCAATTCGAACGTGGTTGTCAGCAAGAATTTGACGATACCTATGAAATAATCCGCAACAGCCCATTTACGATGGATGATTATCGTTCGGGAGTTAGTGATGTGGCATGATCTTGAGCATGAACTGACTCAGGCCGAGGCCATTAATGCGGCTCATATCCAGGTCATGAAAGACGATAGATCAACCATCACAGTGGGTGAGGGCGTTCGAGACCCTCGCGGATTATATGGCACCACACAGGGATTGTTAGAGGAATTTGGACCTGAGCGAGTGGTCAATATGCCGGTTTCAGAAAGTGGCGTCATGGGTATTTGTACGGGCGCGGCCATGTTGGGAATTAGACCCATCGTGGTCTTTCAAAATATGGACTATGCACTGCTCGCGCTCAGCCAATTAGTCACGCATACCGTACGATTTTCTCTGCTGAATAAGACACTACCGATTGTTATTCGTATTGTGATTGGCCAAAATTGGATTAACGGTCCGCAGAGTTTTCAAACCTTACATGGATTATTAGCGCAAATCGTCGGTTTGAAGGTCGTCATGCCGGTCTCTGCAAAAGACGCCAAGGGGATGTTAATACAAGCCTTTGATGATCCAGGCCCAGTAGTGATATTAGAACATTGCTGGTTGTATTCCTACAAAGGATTGGTGCCGGCGGAGCGTTACACCTTACCTTTAGACAAAGCCAATATAATAAGATCGGGTGCCCACATAACGGTCGCGGCTTTTTCGTTTTCGGTATTACAGGCTGTTCGCGCCGCGAATGTGTTGACCTTACAAGGTATCGAAATCGAAATCATCGACATGCGCGCGGCCAGGCCCTTGGATATCAACACCGTCTTGGGATCTGTACGCCGCACCGGAAGACTGATTGTGGTAGACAGTGGTGTTATGGATAACACCGTGGCCGCAGAACTCATTACACAAATTTGTGAATTAGGTTTTAATTTATTGACCAAGGCACCGGTAAGGATCAGTTCTACTCGACAGCCCGTGCCTTTGGAAACCAGCTTGCGTGATGAGCGAATTGTCGAAAACGATTCAATGGAAATAGCCAAGGCGAGTTTAGGATTACTGAATAGAAATAATAAAGTCTCATATGAACGCCTGGCCGAGTTGTTGTATTATGACCAACGATTAGATCCAAATGTTATTCGAGTGTAACTACTCACCCCTACAGCGTTTCATGTGGGCACGAAAAACGTGCCCACCCTACCATGTAACTCAACCTTAAGACGGTTTTTGTAGGGTGGGCACATCTTTTTGTGCCCACATGCCAATCTAGATATCAACACCAAAATATTAACGTCATCTCTTGTTCGGTCTTAAAATTAGCCAATATTAAGGTGGGGTGAGTAGTTACAATTATTGTTTACAAAAAGTCGTAAAAAATAATTTAGTACACACATCCCTAGGATAAGTGCCTCTAAGAAATAAAAATAGAATATTTTTTATTTCAAGACGCACTATACACAAAAAACATCGTTTTTGTATAATTTTTGATTTGATGGGTTAGAGAACCAGTTGATGGTATAACGCAAACCTCGTTTGATGCCTTCGACACCTGCATAATGTGGACTCCAATTAAGCATTTCGCGGGCCTTTGTATTGTCTGCGACCAGGCGTTCTACTTCGCTATTATAAGGTCGTATCCGCCGGTCTTCCTGTATGATATTGATCGGTTTGTCCATTAAATCTGCGATGTATTTAACCGTGTCCGCTATCGATATTTCGTAGCCGCTGCCTATGTTTATAATCTCGCCGGTACTAAAGTCGGATTCGGCCACTGCGACGAAACCACGGATGGTATCTTCGATGTAATTAAAGTCACGCGTGGGGCTGGTCGAGCCGAGTTTAATACTGTTCACGTCGTTGGTGATTTGTGTGATTATGGTGGGGATAATCGCCGACGCAGTTTGTCGTGGCCCATAGGTGTTAAAGGGACGAATAATCGATACCGGTGTGTCGAAGCTATGATAATAAGCCAAAGCCATTTGATCGGCGGCGATTTTGCTGGCGGCATAGGGCGATTGCGCCGCAGTCACGTGTCCTTCATTGATCGGCACCGTACGAGTCGTGCCATATACCTCACTGCTTGAGGTGTGTATCAACTTTTCGATATCGATTTCACGCGCAGCTTGCAGTACATTCATGGTACCTTTTATATTGGTATTGAGGTAAGCCTCGGGGGATCGATAAGAATAAGGCACGCCGACCAAAGCAGCGAGGTGGAATACGATATTACAGCCGGACATCGCATCGAGAACACTGTCGAATGTGCAAATATCTCCCGAATAAATATCGATTTCTTCTAAGACATCTTTTTCTATATGGTCTAACCAACCCCAAGAACCAAAGTGATTGTAGGAAATGAGTGCGCGTGTATTGGCGCCGAGTTTTACTAAAGTCTCGGTCAGATGCGAGCCAATAAAACCATCGGCACCGGTGATCAGGACATTTTTACCTTGTAGTAACATATGAATTTTCGTCCTTAATCTGGGTGGATTAATGTAGAATCCTGTGCTTAGATCGACAGTCTGTAAGTGTGCGACCTTCCTCGAAGAATGATCTTCTAGCGGATTTATTGCGACAAACACAAGTTTGTTTGATTGATATGCATATTATCTGCCGTTATTTCGCATTCTAATCAGAGATGGGTCTGGGCAACGGTATTATAGTGATACATCTAGGTTCTGCGCGCTTAGGATTCACAATGCAGAGAAATGATACTATTTTTACTGCTTATCTCTATAAACGCAGCAAAAATGGCGATTAAAACACGAATTTTTGTTTCCCCCACTGGCAGATGCCTTGTATCCGACGATGCTCCTGCATGGGAATGGTTTGATATACCTTATTTTGGCATTATTTTATTCAACTGGGGTTTTTCTACAGCTTTGTTAGACGAATTGTATTCGAAAATGTTGGCTGCTACGTTTCATGCAACATTTTGATCTGTGTCCTTAGCCTTTTCACTATCCAAAAAACGTTCTTTGAGTATTTGTTTTTTCTCGCACTCAACAAAACGTGTAAGGATTTGTCTAATGAGTGGCTGATAACTGAGGCCATTAAGCTTGGCTATCATTTTCATATCTTCAATTAACGATTTTTGTAAGCGTATAGAAATCATCTGAAGATCCAATGACTCATCTAATGCATCTTGCTTAATCTCTTGTGAAATTTTTATGTATTTCTCATCCTGACCTAGTTCCCCTGACTCCCATGCTTCTGGGGTGCCTTCAATTTTAGTTTTGCTTGCCATAATTTATTCTCCAGTTCTTGAGGAAATTTGCTATTGCTATAAACCACAAATACACATTAAGTTATTATTTATATTTTAGGTGCGTATTTCTCGTAGATGCGTCTCTCTTCAATATTTGCTAAGTACGCTGTTTTTATTTGAATATCTTGGCCATCGGCAGATTGC
>JBGMRO010000098.1:0-9959 GCA_048061555.1 Thiohalomonadales bacterium
TTCCTATTTTTTCCTTAATCGATCTATATGATTTACTATGTTTTGGAATGGCTACAAGGGCGGTTTTATCTAATTTCTTGCATATCATGTTCGTAATTGGAGGAAAGCAAATATTAGGTGCTAGCCCTATATATTCTGCAGAATAAAACTTACTATTTAAATGCTTGATTTGTATTTTTTCTCGGTAATTGGATGAGTTCATCCTTGAGGTAGAGCATGCAATAACAATTATGGATATGCTAAAAATTGCAACTATTTTAAAAATTTTATTCATGGCCATTATTATCATTTGATCTCAATGCTGAATAACTCCCCAGTACTATCTATACACATAACAATGAGTAGACCTAACATACCCGCATATTACCCATCAACACCATCCTGCCCCCTATAGAATTCGAAGAATCCATTTCCCACCCCAAAATTCTCCCCAAAAACTAAACCACATCTAAACCTACAGCACCTTCAAAACTGCCACTTAACGCGCCTAGACTTACAACATCCACCATAATATGACCGCGTATAAACTACTCAGCCCACCCAAACAAAAAAGCCTCTAATTTATAGAGGCTTTAAAATTTACTACATTATTTATTATTTACCGCTAGTTTATTATCCCCCCCACCTTACCTATTTTTTCTAATACTTCTTATCCACACTTAGAATCACCACAGTTTAAACAAGTATTACAACCGTCCATTCTTATAACCGCCTTGGTTTGGCATTTGCCGCAGAGGCTGGAGCCGATGGGGAAGTCGCTTTCTGGTTCTTCGGTCTCTTTGGCTTTTTTTAGCGTTGATGTGTATTGGGCGCGTTTTTCTTCGATGAGTTTTTTCTGGTGTTCGTCGGGGCCGTCGATTTTTAGTAGGCCGATCATGATGAGGTGACTTTCGATGGCATCACCGATCTCGGCTACAAGAGAGGGCATGTATTTTCCACCCTGCTTAAAGTAGCCGCCCTTGGGATCAAAGACCGAGCGCAATTCATCGACGAGGAAGGTGACGTCCCCGCCCTTTCTGAATACCGCCGATATAATTCGGGTCAGGGCGACGATCCATTGGAAATGGTCCATGTTTTTTGAGTTAATGAAAATCTCAAAGGGTCGCCGTAATTCATGCTCGGTGCCGGGGTTCAATATAATGTCATTGATGGTCACGTAGAGCGAGTGTTCCGATAAGGGAGTCTTGATTTTATAAGTAGACCCCAACAACATCTCGGGTCGTTGTACTTTTTCATGCATATGTACAACATTACTGGTCTCGGCCTTTTCCGCGACGGGTGGCTCGACCTTTTCCGTCACGGAAGACGAATCCGTAGTAGTGTGTGACTCTACTTCTGCTTGGCTCTCCGTGCTGCCTTTTTGTTCCGCATTGTCCCCATCGGTGGGTTTGGCAATGGCGAATCCCACTATTTTTTTATCGATCTTTATGGTCATTATTATTTATTTCCTAGGCTTAACCTGTAAATAACTTCTTAACTCGTCACTATAATATAGCGACAATTGCTCTATTAACGCCTACAGCAATGTAGGCCATTATATTTGCAACTCTATATCACGATAACCGTTTAACGATAACCGTTCTGCTCGCACCTGTAACACTGCAGATCAAGGCGAAATTTGTGAGTTTACAAAAAGTAAATGATCAAATTTCAACGCCGAGCTGCGGTGTTACAGGCGCGAGCAGGATGGTTATCAGAATTTTCCGTAATAACCTTCCTTGATCGCGTCGTATAGATTCGCGGCCGTATGTGTCTCCCCATCGTATTCAACTTCTTCGTTGCCACGCAACTCCACAACACTGCCGTCTTCGAGCTTGAACTGATACAGGGTATTTTCCAGATCTTTCTCCTTGACCAGGACACCCTGAAAGGCCTCTGGGTTAAAACGGAAGGTGGTGCAGCCCTTCAAACCACTATCATAGGCATAAAGATAGACATCCTTAAATTCTTCAAAGGGAAAATCTGAGGGGACATTGGCAGTCTTCGAAATACTAGAGTCAATCCACTTTTGCGCTGCGGCCTGGATATCCACATGTTGCCTGGGCGTGATATCGTCTGCGGTCAAGAAGTAATCCGGCAATTGATTGGCCACACCGCCCTCTTTTGCCGAGCTGTTGGGGTTTGCATTCGGGTTTATCAATTGCAAATAGGCCAACATCTCAAACGAATACACATCAATTTTCTCTTTGCTCTTTTTGCCTTCGCGAATGACATTACGAAAATAGTGGTGGGCAAAACTCGGCTCGATACCGTTACTGGCATTATTGGCCAGGGACAGCGAGATCGTACCCGTCGGCGCAATCGAGCTATGATGGGTAAAACGCGCACCGACATCTGACAGCTCTTCGACCAGGTCTGGTGCAATCGTGGCAATTTTTTGCATATAGCGACTGTATTCGGCATGCAGTACCTTGCCTTTAATTTTGCTACCGATCTTGTAACCGTCTTGTTTCATCTCGGGCCGTTTGCGCAGCATGGCCGCATCTACGCTAAACTCCTGATCCATGATGGGGGCCGCACCTTTTTCTTTGGCCAATTCTAGGGCCACACGCCAACCAACCACGGCCAATTCCTGGGTAACTTTTTCGGTAAACTCAAGTGATTCCTTGTCGCCGTATTTAATGCCCATCATGGTGATGCTGGAACCCAGGCCCAGATAACCCATGCCATGACGACGTTTACTGAGGATCTCTTTTTGTTGCTCGCCCAAGGGTAGGCCATTGATCTCGACGACGTTGTCTAACATGCGGGTAAAAATAGCCACCGTCTCGCGGTATTTTTCCCAATCAAAACGGGCCCGGTCTGTGAACGGATCTAATACGAATTTGGTTAGATTGACCGAACCCAATAAACAGGAACCGTAGGGTGGTAAGGGTTGCTCACCACAGGGATTGGTGGCGCGGATGTTTTCCGTAAACCAATTGTTGTTCATCTCATTGACCTTGTCGATCAGGATGAAACCCGGTTCGGCAAAGTCATAAGTCGAGGACATGATCATGTCCCATAGGTGTCGAGCCTTTATGCTCTGATACACCTTACAGGCAACCAAACCTTCATCGTTACTGATATATTTTTCTGTTACCGGCCATTCGCGCCAGATGACAAGCGCCGGGTCGTAGAGATCGATTTTGTCGATCTCGGCCTCTTTGGCCGTCAATGGAAACGCCAACTTCCATGCAGTATTACTCTTGACCGCTTCAATGAATTCTCGTGTAATGAGTAGTGATAAATTAAATTGGCGTAAGCGACCATTCTCGCGTTTAGCGCGGATAAAATCCATCACATCTGGATGACCAACATCAAAGGTGGCCATTTGCGCACCACGTCTGCCACCAGCGGACGAGACGGTAAAACACATCTTGTCATAGATATCCATAAAGGACAGCGGGCCAGAGGTATAGGCACCCGCGCCCGCGACAAAGGCACCCTTAGGTCGCAATGTAGAAAATTCATAACCGATGCCACAACCCGCCTTTAGTGTCAGCCCGGCTTCATGTACCTTATTGAGGATATCGTCCATAGAATCTTGCACGATACCCGATACCGTACAATTTATAGTGGAGGTGGACGGTTTATAGGCTTGCGCACCGGCGTTGGAAACGATTCTTCCGGCAGGTATGGCGCCATGACGCAAGGCCCATAGAAACCTTTCGCCCCAGGTCTTTTTTAATTCATCGTTGACTTCTACCTCGGCTAAGGCCTCTGCGATGCGTTGATAAGTCTGATCGATGGTTTCATCGACCACCGTACCGTCTTTTTGTTTGAGTCTATATTTTATATCCCATATATCGCGAGACGCATCTTGATAAGGGATCTCATCAACCGCTACTTGCACAGATTTTAGAGACGCTACTTTCATATATTATTTATCCCTGTTCTTTACTCATTATAGTTTTCTTAAAAAACCTTAGCGATATATCGTCTTATTTATCATTTTATTAGTCGTTATAGATATAAAGAACGCCGGGTTTTATTCGTTATTCTGATTACACTAGAGCTGTGACTTTCTATAGTACATCGGCCTTTAGCTACTGATACCATCAGCGCTATTACGGGTTTAAAAGGCCGCTGTCCCGGCCATAGCTTCTTACTACTTCAGTTACGATCTGTCAGTATCATTCAGTTATGGGGGAATCACTAGATATAGTGTTCGGGTGTAAATATAGGCGCGCCTATTTGATCTGTCAATAGACTCTGATAATATTTACGTATATTTATATTATCTTATTATTCAACAAGTTATGTAATTGCAGTTGAATTCCCCTCGGTCAATTTTCAGTCAGCTGAAAAAATGGCCGTAACTATTGGACCACAATATGTAGTGTTTGATCAACTAATATTTTTACGCTTTAAAAGCAATAACTTAGTTAAATTACACACAATTTATGCACAAGCTTATACAAACTTATGCACGAGTTACCCACGGTTTTTCCACTTGCAACGCGGTTATTTTTTGCTCAATACTATTTAAAAATTTATTTGATGAAGTGGGTTGTTAGATATCATTACAGTTAGAGGGGGGCACAAATTGGCTACTGTTGGATTCGATTTGACAATCTTGCTTATTTTAGTTTTGTGGCATGAAAAATAGATGGATACGCTGACTTATCTGCTCAACGCCAACGTCAAGCGGTGACTAAATTTTATTCACTAGCAGTGATCTATTCCGGTAACAAGGATTCGCCCCGGAATAGATCTTCGATGCTCTCGCGTTCGCGTATAACATGATACCGGTCCTTATCGACTATGACTTCCGCCACCCTCGGTCGACTATTGTAATTGGAACTCATCACAAAACCATAAGCACCCGCACTACAGATGGCCAACAAGTCGCCTTCGCTAATGCTCAATTCGCGCTTTTTCCCCAAAAAATCGCCGGTCTCGCAAATGGGACCAACGACATCGTAGCATTGGCTACTATTCTCTGAACCTTTAACCACCGGGATGATGTCTTGCCAGGCCTTGTACAAGGCCGGGCGCAATAAATCGTTCATCGCGGCGTCGATAATGGCAAAGTTTTTTTCTTCACCACGCTTTAAGTACTGGACCTGCGTAATCAATATGCCCGCGTTGCCAACAATGGCCCGACCGGGTTCACAGATGACCCTGAGTCCAGAATCCTTTAGTTTGTCCATGATCGCCTCGGCGTAAGCCGCTGGGCTGGGCGGGGTTTCATTGTCATAACGAATACCCAGGCCACCACCGACATCAATGTGCTGGATCACGATCCCCATTTTCTTTAATTCGGCTATAAGAGCCAATACACGCGTCAATGCATCGATAAAGGGTGCTATTTCACAGAGTTGCGACCCTATATGGCAATCGATACCCTGCACGTCGATAAATTCCATCGCCGCAGCCATACGATACACATCTTTTGCTTGAGCAATGCTTATTCCAAACTTATTTTGCTTAAGTCCGGTAGAAATATAAGGGTGAGTCTTTGCATCAACATCGGGGTTTACGCGTAGCGAAACAGTAGCCGTACGTGACATTTTACCGGCGACGTCATTTAACAAACGCAATTCTGCTTCTGACTCCACATTAAAACACATCACACCTACTTCTAATGCACGCTGCATTTCCTGTGCATTTTTTCCCACCCCGGAAAATACCACTTTAGCAACCTCGCCGCCGGCTTTTAATACCCGCTCTAACTCTCCTATCGATACGATATCAAAGCCCGAACCCAAACGAGCCAATAGATTTAAGATCGCTAATGATGAGTTTGCCTTAACGGAATAACAAATTAGATGGTCTTGCCCCTGAAATACGCGGTCGAAGGCGTGCCAATGTCGCTCTAGGGTCGCCCGAGAATATACATAACAGGGGCTCCCTACCGCGGCGCTTAGGGTCCGAAGATCGACATCTTCAGCAAACAATACATTATTTCTATATTTAAAATGATTCATAACTAGGATATTTTTTTGCCATTTCAACAAGACATTGCTTGTTCGGAATTAACAGGAATCGTATCTGGGCGGGCCGCCGTATTGTCGATAATCACCTCTTAGTAGACGATGACTTCTTTTTCTCGACCGCTTTGTCATTATCGGGCAATATTAGCGCACCTTTTTGGCCACACGACCCTAGCGCGCCACTCAATAGGATGACGAGCAGAAAGGATAATATTTTTTTAGCGTTGATGCGCATGTGGCTTAGTCCGAGAGTGTATATACATTTTTGGCTGAATTTCGCAGTATATCAATAAATCGAGACCAGGCGAACCCTAAAATTCGCCGACACTGAGCAGCAGCCTGAAATATTGTGCGAGCACGACTTCGTACAGTATAATCTCGTTGAGCGCTATTGATTCAACCCGGTTAAAGACCCCCAAAAATTATGCAAGACGCCATTATCCTAGAAACAGGCAACAGCAAAATCGATGCCGCTATTATTTGGTTGCACGGTCTGGGCGCCGATGGCAATGATTTTGCGCCTATAGTGCCGCAACTAGGCGTCAAAGACCTGAACCTACGCTTTATTTTTCCAAATGCCGCGGCATTGCCTGTAACCATAAATGGTGGCATGGTGATGCCTGCGTGGTACGACATACGTTCGGCCGATTTAACCCAGGATCAGGATGAAACGGGCACAATCAAGAGTCAAAGACGTATCGAGTCTATTATTCACAATCAGCTTGAGAGTGGAATCGATGCGAATCACATTATCCTGGTGGGTTTTTCGCAAGGTGGCGCGATCGCGCTGTATACGGGCTTGCGTTATAAGCAGACCTTGGCGGGGATAATTGCCTTATCGACCTATTTGCCCTTTGCGCAAAGCACTCAACAACAAGCCCACAAAGCCAACGCAGGTACCCCCATCCTCATGGCTCACGGTACACAAGACCCTATTGTTCCTATCGATGCCGCACGTGATTCTCGGCAGTTTTTGCAGGCGCTAGGTTATAAAGTACAGTGGCAAGAATATGTGATGGAACATAGCGTCCATCCACAGGAAATCGACCTTATCGGCAAATGGATACGCGGTCGAATTGGCTAAGCACATTTTCCCATCAAAATATGCATCTCAAAGTTTCGATAGCTCAGAATTTAGTTTTTCTTCAATACGTTTTTTATAGTTTAAAAATTCAATAATTTGCACACTGCTGCTGGGTCTATCGTCTAACAACCCTGGGGCTAAGTCGAGATCAGTAATATAGATAGGATACTTAATGCCACTTTTTCTCTGCGATAAGACAAATTTTGCGACTTCCTTGAATAGTCCAGACCCATATTCATACGACGAAAACTCCATGTCATCACAATAGATCGTAAATACCGTTTTCTGATTGACCACGTTGCCAATCACTTGCACATGAAAATAGCGCGCACGTTGCACGATGTCTTCCATCAGACTTCGGTCAAAAACCACAGCGCCACTTACACGTTTAGTGACTCGGTAGCATTCTATACTGTCCGCAGGATTACTCGCGGAGTTCTGCTCCATCAGATATCCACGCCGACTCAGTACCGATTTAAAGAACAAGGAAAACTGACTCACCAATGCCTGATCATCATGAAAAGGGAGGAACTGATTAAATAATGAGCCGTGATCATCCAAGACATAAATAATGGCAATACTGGCACTGACTTCGTAGAACAGCTGAATTTTCCCAGATTTATTCTTGGAAAATAGTTGTGGTAATACTGAACTACACAAGGCGTACCGATCAGCCATGATCGGTACGAAAGATTGCTGTGGTCGCGCCAAGATTTCACACAAACCCGACAGGCTTTCTGCATGCTCATATTGAAAATTATCTATATCGGTAGAGATGACATAATACGACTGCTCAATCTCCAATATATAATTCAATTGACGTAGCTCACCTTTAAAATAAAAATTTCGCACAAAATCTGAAAATAATTTTTCAATACGTTGCGCAATTGCGATACTATGAGTTGACGAAAAACTAAAGGCCGACAGGGTTGCTGGCCCGTGTTGGAAATCCTTTTTTTTATGCCACCACAAATACTGGCAAATACAATTTAACAAACCCTGCACACCCGAGTATCGATACGTTAGAATCTCGTGCCAACTACTGATTATTACCATATCGAAGGACAGCGCTAGATTAAATGAGAAACCGCTGTAGTTGAGAATATCCGATCGATCACTGACGATATCGGTACCGCGTCGCGAATGTTGCGGCAAGGGGTCTAGACCGACATTTACGAATAGACTACCACCCGCGATAACAGGGGGTTTGTTAAAATCTTCCGACTGAGGTACAAAGAATGCGCCGCCCGGATACTCATGGTCTAGGGCATCTAAGATCGATCTGATTTCCTTTACGGTTAATATACCTCGAATCGCATTCAACGAAATCACCGTACCGGCGTGGATAATTTTATTAAAATGGCACCAAGTAATGAGCTCGGCTGCGCTACGTCCTTTTTTAAGCACCGCTTGCACCGGATTACCATTGTCATTTTTTTCAGCCAGTAGGCTCCACACCTCTTCTTTAGTCTCTAGATTCGCGATCTGTTGTACGGTGATTTTGGATTCGTGTATATTTGATGAAATACCCCGATTAATCAATTCGATCTTGCCTGCCTTACGCTCAAACGCCGCGTATAACTTGCGACCCAGTATATTGAGATCAGTTTGACTAATACTCGGTAGATCAGCACAATTACGCGCAAAGTTAGATAAAAATAGATAGCTCTTGGTCAACTCATCGACGAGCAATTTCCGCTCTCTAAACACACTTTCGACCTTCCAGCTATCTCGATTATCCAACTCCTTTAGCTCGGCCGCCTGCCAACCCCATTGCTCAATCATGTTCCATAACAGTTCGCGCTGCCAATCATCATCTTTACGAACTACCGTACTGAGCGGTTGGTTGACTTTGAAATAGAAACAACGGCGGACTAACTGCAAGCGAATTTTATCATCGCTTTTTTCCAAGTGGGATTCGAGGCGATGCAACAACATTGCGTAGGGATCTAGCAAATTCAAATCACAAACGCCATCGTAGACACACCGTTTATATTGCATACTGATTAATTCAGTCTTGGGGAACTCGCTGGCGTAGGTCTCCATGAGTAGAATCTTCAATACAGACTTATAGGGAGAGTCTATGCCCTTATACACTTGCCACAAGGCCGCCCCGAAAAATTCTTCCACCGGAATCCTGTCGAGGCCGCCGAAATCAATAACTTCATCACTCGATACAAAGCGCTTGTGGGTTAATTGATAGGTAAAATCGTCGTAGTTAACCTCTTCCTCGGGCGGGACTAACCACCAAATCGGATATCGCCCCGCCACTAATATACTGGTACGGTAAAATTCCTCTAATAACAAATGGTGCTGTGTCGAGCCACTACTTTCGCTGCTGAGTTCCTCCATCTCACCCTGGCGAAATTCATCACTATTGACCAGAAAAAAATGCACCTCCAAGCCGATACCTGCGCCCCATTCTTCAATCCGGTCACACTTTTGGCGCAATTCTCCTAACTGGCGTTTGTTTAAATCCGGGTTGTGGCATACCCAAATATCAAAATCACTATCGGCAGATTGTGCGATGGTACCCATACTGCCCATAATGAACAGTGAAAATATGTCATAACCCCGTAGCGCCCGTTGCTTATGCACAAAGGTTTTCGCAATGGCCTTCACTGCATCTAAACTTTTTTGGCTGGGTACATATTTTGAGATACCCGCAGGCGTTTCCTTAGAAACGAAACCCGGGAGCATGGCGTGATTTAAATGAAAAAATACTGGGATGAGATCTAAGAAATCTCGTTGACGCCAACTGAGTCCGTGTTGTATACGCTGTAGACGCTCACGGTTTATGACGAGGAACCTTTTTTTTATCGCCTTGACATCAATGTCCATACAAGAGGTTCTTGCCCTGTTTGTTTTTTATACACAAAGATCGATAACCCTTGCAGAATATGACTGCCAGCCTAGTTATCTACTAACTCCTCCCCATTCCCGAGGATTTAATCCAC
>JBGMRO010000099.1:0-9946 GCA_048061555.1 Thiohalomonadales bacterium
AGATGCAAACGGTACTGGATGTGGCTGACAACAGCGGTGCACGTCGTGTGATGTGCATTAAAGTGTTGGGTGGTTCCAAACGTCGTTATGCGAACATTGGGGATATCATTAAGGTTAGCATCAAGGAGGCGATCCCTCGCGGTAAAGTAAAAAAAGGTGAAGTTTATACCGCCGTAGTGGTGCGTACCCGTAAGGGTGTACGTAGACCAGACGGTTCAGTGATACGATTTGATGGAAATGCAGCAGTATTGTTGAATAATCAAAAACAGCCGATAGGAACCCGTATTTTTGGGCCCGTCACGCGTGAATTACGCGGAGAACAATTTATGAAAATTATCTCTCTGGCACCTGAAGTATTGTAGTTTACCGGCAAAATATTGAAAAAAGCAGCTTTAAAATCGTCTATTAATTGATTTTAGTTAACACGATCTGAATAACGCAAGATAAAGAGTACTTTCGATGCAAAAAATTAGGAAAGGTGATGATGCCATAATTATCGCCGGAAAAGATAAAGGCAAACGCGGCACAGTACTCAAGGTATTAGAGAATAGTCGCATTGTGATAGAAAGTTGCAATATGGCCAAGAAGCACGTTAAACCTAATCCCAATGCGGGTGAAACCGGCGGCATAGTCGAAAAAGAAATGTCCATACACGCCTCTAATGTTGCCCTGTATAACGCCGCAACAAGTAAAGCCGACCGGGTCGGTATAAAAGTATTGGAAGATGGTCGTAAAGTAAGATTTTTTAAGTCTAATAACGAGGTTGTGGACTTATAGTTTACTGACGATTCGTTAGCGCGGTCGCCAAAAATTAGGTCGTGATTAGCGAGTAATAGAACGGATTAAAGACAGGTAAAAAAAGATGTCAGCAATGAAAGAATTATACAAAAATACGATTGTATCGAAGCTGAGAGAACAGTTTGGCTATAAAAGTGTCATGCAAGTGCCTCGCCTAGAAAAAATAACCTTGAATATGGGGGTCGGCGAATCAGTAGGGGACAAAAAAATTATTCAGCATGCAGTGGCTGATATGACAAAAATTTCTGGGCAAAAGCCCGTGGTGTGTAATGCGCGCTTGTCCGTGGCTGGTTTTAAAATACGCGAAGGCTGGCCGATTGGATGTAAGGTTACTTTGCGCAGAGAGCGCATGTATGATTTTCTGGAGCGACTAGTTTCGATCGCGATTCCTCGCATTAGAGATTTTCGAGGGCTCAATCCAAAGTCGTTTGATGGTCGTGGGAATTATAGTATGGGTGTCACTGAACAAATAATTTTCCCAGAAATAGATTACGATAAGATTGATACAATTCGTGGGTTAGATATCGCATTTACGACCTCTGCGAATACCAACGAAGAAGCAAAAGCACTGTTAATGGCGTTTAATCTACCGCTAAAAAAATAATGACCTGGAAAATATAATGGCAAAGACATCAATCATACATCGGGAAAAAAAGCGTGAACGCACCGTGGCACGTTTTGCAGCTAAGCGCGCAAACATCAAAAAAATATTGAATAGTGTTACGGAGACAGATGAAGCGAAGGACGCCGCACGTATTCAGCTGCAAAAATTACCACGAAATGCGAGTCCTTGTCGCCTACGAAACCGCTGTCGAATTACAGGTCGGCCGCACGGATATTATCGGAAATTCGGTCTGGGTCGCAATAAATTACGCGAAGCGGCGATGCGAGGCGACATTCCAGGATTGACAAAAGCAAGCTGGTAAGTGGTTCAGATCACCATCAGCTGCGGTGACAATCAAGCAGTCAAATAAGTTGTAATAATGAAAGAAACTAGGATAACGGTGGAGTAAAATTATGAGTATGTCAGATCCAATAGCAGATATGCTAACACGCATTCGTAATGCCTTGGCAACTGATAAAGTTGACGTGACTATGCCACTGTCGAAGAAAAAAACAGCGATGGCCGAAATTTTAAAACAAGAAGGTTATATTACGGACCACGCAACTAGCGAATTAGACGGTAAACCGGCTTTAAAGATTACGCTTAAGTATTACGATGGTAAGCCTGTAATCGACATGATAAAGCGAGTGAGTCGCCCCGGTCTGAGAATATATAGACCCCATACAGAATTGCCTAAAGTGAGGTCCGGTTTAGGCATCGCCGTCGTATCAACATCACAAGGGCTGATGACAGATCGAGCGGCGAGAGCGGCCGGTCATGGTGGCGAAGTCATGTGCTACGTCGCCTAGGAGATAACTACATGTCACGAATAGCAAAAAAACCGGTGCAGATACCTAGTGGTGTCGATGTGACCGTTAATGGACAGAACATCAATGTCAAGGGCGCAAAAGGTAGCATTAGTTTCGATACCCATCCCTCTGTGAACGTCGTTAATGAAGAAAACGCACTTAAGTTTTCTCCTCGTGATGGCAAAACAAACGCCCAAGCCATGGCCGGTACGGTAAGGGCCTTGGTTGAAAACATCGTTACCGGTGTCAGCAAAGGATTCGAAAAAAGATTGCAACTCGTTGGAGTCGGTTATCGTGCTCAAGTGCAGGGTAAAAAGCTCAATTTGAGCCTAGGTTTTTCCCACCCGGTGGAATATGCGATTCCTGAGGGGATAAACATCGAGACTCCCAGCCAGACTGAAGTCATAGTAACGGGCATAGACAAACAACGTGTGGGCCAAGTCTGTGCCAATATACGTGCCTATCGTCCCCCCGAACCTTATAAGGGTAAGGGTGTTAAATATGCTGATGAGCGCATTATTCGTAAAGAAGCCAAGAAAAAGTAGCGTAGGGTAAAAAATGAGCAAAAAAGTTAAAAGACTTCGCAGGGCGCGCCGCACTAGGGCTAAGATCAGCGAGCTTGGTGTCCATCGTTTGTGTGTCCACAAGACGCCCATGCATATGTATGCACAGATAATCGCGCCAAATGGAAGTGATGTTGTGGTGAGTGCATCGACACTTGAGAAAACAGTACGCGCGGAACTTAAGCACACAGGAAACATCGAGAGCGCCACGAAAATTGGACAATTGGTGGCAGAACGCGCCAAGGCCTCCGGGATAGAGAGCGTTGCATTTGATCGCTCTGGATTCAAATATCATGGGCGTATTAAGGCCGTCGCGGACGCAGCGCGCGAAGTGGGATTAAAGCTATAAACATTTAAAATGTTACTTCAGAATATTTAACTAATTACAGGGTTTTACAATGGCTAAGACAGAAGGCACCGGCGACGGACTAATTGAAAAATTAGTGACAATTAACAGAGTGGCTAAAGTGGTAAAAGGCGGGCGTCAATTTGGGTTTGCGGCGCTGACAGTCGTTGGAGATGGCAATGGTCGTGTCGGCTTCGGTCGCGGAAAAGCAAGGGAAGTACCCGTTGCTGTGCAAAAAGCGATGGAAAATGCACGAAAAAATATGAAGAATATCTCGCTTAAGGAAGGTACGTTACAGTATAAAATTGTTGGTGTGCACGGTGCGGCTAAAGTCGTCATGGTACCGGCCTCTGAAGGTACTGGAATAATTGCGGGTGGACCCATGCGAGCGGTATTCGAAGCCGTGGGTGTACGCAATGTCCTAGCGAAGTGTATCGGTTCAAACAACCCGATTAATGTCGTGCGCGCCACATTCAAGGGTTTGAGTGAAATGGTCACGCCAGAGCATGTAGCATCAAAACGTGGCAAAAGCGTCGAAGAAATTTTAGATTAAACTCAACGACGACATTTTACTGAAGATTAAAGACGAATAGAAAGGCTAGCAAATTACATGGCTAAGCAAGAAATAAATTCAGGAACAGTTCGGGTTACGTTGGTACGCAGCCTTATTGGTCGACTCAAAGCCCACAAAGCATGCGTCAGGGGCTTAGGAATACGCCGTATACATCAAACTGTCGAAGTCGCTGATACGCCGTCCAACCGAGGCATGATTAACCGTGTCTCTTATATGTTGAAAGTTGAGGAAGCATGATGCGTTTAAACACTCTATCGCCAGCGCCTGGGTCAAAAAAAGCGGCAAAGCGAGTCGGTCGTGGTATCGGTTGTGGTTATGGCAAGACCTGCGGACGCGGCCATAAAGGCCAAAAGTCTCGCTCGGGTGGTTTTCACAAGGTGGGTTTCGAAGGTGGACAAATGCCACTGCAGCGTCGCTTACCTAAGATCGGTTTTACCTCTAGGGTGGGAATCACACGTGCCGAGGTCAGATTGCACGAGCTAGCCAAGGTTAGCGGTACTGACTCAGTCGTGGTCGATATTGCAGCGCTGAAGGCTGCGAGTATCGTTCCTGCGCAGACACTAAAAGTTAAGGTGATTTTATCGGGTGAGATCGCGGTCGCGGTCACCACTAAGGGACTTAATGTAACCCCAGGGGCACGTGCGGCGATTGAATCAGCCGGCGGGAAGGTGGAAGAATAACCGTGGCAGCTTCAGGTGCATCCATGCTCGATAATATAGGTTCGGGTAAACTCACAGAACTTAAACATCGACTGATGTTTGTGGTCTTGGCCATTATCGTATTTCGAGTAGGTTCGTTCATACCCGTACCCGGAATCGATCCGACCGCATTGGCGGCGTTGTTTGAGCAGCAAAAAGGCACCATTTTGGACATGTTTAACATGTTCTCAGGTGGAGCCCTGGGGCGCCTCACGCTATTTGCGCTGGGTGTCATGCCCTACATATCGGCCTCGATTATCATGCAGTTACTCACTGCCGTGGTTCCTACATTAGAACAGCTAAAGAAAGAAGGCGAGTCAGGGCGGCGTAAAATTACCCAATATACGCGATACGGAACCGTAGTATTAGCGACCTTTCAATCAATAGGTGTTTCAATCGCGCTGCAAAGCCAAACGGTAGGGTCGTTGGCCGTTGTGCCAAATCCGGGTATGGCATTTGTGTTAACTGCGGTGATCAGTCTAGTGACCGGGACCTTGTTTTTGATGTGGCTTGGTGAACAGGTGACCGAGCGTGGTATTGGTAACGGAATTTCGTTGATCATCTTCGCCGGAATTGTAGCCGGTTTGCCTGCGGCCGTAGGTGGTACGCTAGAATTGGCACGTGTTGGAGAGATGAGTTCATTTTTGGTGATCGCGATTTTCATTATGGCCATCGTAGTGACCGGTTTTGTCGTGTTCATGGAACGTGGGCAACGTAGAATTACCGTTAATTACGCGAAACGCCAACAAGGTCGAAAGATGTACGCGGCTCAGAAGACCCATTTGCCGTTAAAGATCAATATGGCGGGTGTAATTCCACCCATATTTGCATCCAGTATTATTCTATTTCCAGCGACATTGGGTGGTTGGTTCGGCCAGTCAGAGGGTATGGGATGGCTCAAGGATTTAGTGTCGACATTATCTCCGGGGCAACCGGTTTACGTGATATTTTATGCGCTAGCGATCATTTTCTTTTGTTTTTTCTATACTGCGTTGATGTTTAACCCAAAGGAAACCGCCGACAACTTAAAGCGTTCTGGGGCTTTTATTCCCGGGATTCGTCCAGGCGAACAAACGGCACACTATATTGATCAAGTCATGTCTCGATTAACATTGGTTGGCGCAGCTTATATAACCGCGGTGAGTCTACTACCCGAATTTATGATCGTAGGCTGGAATGTTCCGTTTTACTTTGGTGGTACTTCACTATTAATAATTGTTGTTGTCGTGATGGATTTTATCGCCCAAGTACAATCACATTTGATGTCGCACCAATACGATAGTCTGATGAAAAAAGCTAACTTGAAGGGATACGGCGGGCCTGGCACGACTGGATTATAAGTTTTTAAGCTAGAGACACTTACTTTATATTGGCTAGCAAGTGTGGTCTGAGTAGGGTATTCACTAGCAAAATATAGATTATTTAAAAGCTGTAGATAGAATTGCTTTATAATAAATTGAAAAAATTGTAGTCGAGAGACATAGAGGTCACCATGAAAGTCAGAGCTTCAGTCAAAAAAATGTGCAAAAATTGTAAAGTGATTAAGCGCAAAGGCGTGGTCAGAGTCATCTGCACAGATCCTCGACACAAACAGCGACAGGGTTAATCTGAATATTTTCGACGTTGCAAACATAACAATAGTTTGAATGACAGACGGACCCAAAAATATTAGGTTCAGGTCTTTGAATTATTGCAATAAATTAGATAGAATGGCGGGTTTTTACCGCTTGGAACTCGAGTAGGAGAACTAAATGGCACGTATTGCCGGCATAAATATACCGACACACAAACACGTGGTGATCGGATTGACATCAATCTTTGGGATTGGGCCTACACGTTCGAAGCAAATTCTTGCTGATACCAGTATAAGCCCAGATACAAAGATTAAGGATCTTACGGAAGGTCAATTAGACCTGATTCGCTCGGCCGTAAGTAAATTTTCGATCGAGGGTGATCTACGGCGAGAAGTATCCATGAATATTAAACATTTAATGGATATGGGTTGTTATCGCGGTATACGACATCGTCGCGGCTTACCGTTACGGGGTCAGCGAACGCAAACAAATGCACGGACCCGTAAAGGCCCGCGTAGAATGATAAAGAAATAGATATCTCCTACATGAATCAAATCGTAAACAGGTCAATATAGCATGGCAACTGCACGTAGTCGCAAACGCGTTAAAAAGAATGTTGTAGATGGTGTCGCACATATACATGCGTCATTTAACAATACTATCGTCACAATCACAGATAGACAAGGTAATACCCTTGCCTGGGCCACAGCGGGTGGATCTGGTTTTCGTGGCTCCAGAAAAAGTACCCCCTATGCCGCGCAGGTTGCCGCTGAAAACGCCAGCAACGTCGTGAAGGAGATGGGCATGAAGAATGTCGATGTCTGTGTGAAGGGCCCAGGCCCTGGGCGCGAATCGGCAATTCGCGCGTTGCATGCCCGCGGATTTAATATTACCAGTATTACGGATGTCACGCCGATACCACATAATGGTTGTCGTCCTCCAAAACGTCGCAGAGTATAAAGAGGAAGGCTAACTCATGGCTAGATATATCGGACCAAAATGTCGTCAATGTCGCCGCGAAGGGGCTAAGTTATTTCTCAAAGGCGAGAAATGTTACACCGCAAGATGCGCCTTCGAGAACCGCGATTTTCCGCCTGGACAACATGGGCAAAGGCGCACTCGGTTATCTGATTACGCGCTGCAATTGCGAGAAAAACAAAAAGTACGGCGTATATACGGCGTTCTAGAGAAGCAGTTTCGGCTGTACTATAAAGCCGCCGATAGACGCAAGGGTGCGACAGGCGAAAATTTGTTAAGGGCGTTAGAAGCTCGTCTTGATAATGTGGTTTACCGCATGGGATTCGCATCGTCGAGAAGTGAAGCCCGTCAATTAGTGCGTCACAAGGCCGTGGTGGTTAATGGCACGTTGACCAACATCCCTTCGTTTCGAGTAAAGCCGTCAGATGAAGTCTCTATTGCCGAGAAGAGTAAAAAACAATTGCGTATTCAAGGTGCGCTCGATAGCTCTAATCAACGAGGATTCGTTGAATGGATTGACGTAGATACTAAAAAAATGGCGGGTGTTTATAAGGCTGAACCCGAAAGAAGTGAGTTGCCGTCCGATATCAATGAGCAGCTTATCGTGGAACTATATTCGAAATAGACTTCGTTTATTGGCATGATTAAAATACGGACGCGTGTTTTTCATGTCCATTGTTATCTATAAGAGTCTTTAAAAGTCTATAAGTTACTATAAAGAAACATATTTTATACCAATTTTCGCACTAAATCTCAGTTTACGACTACTATAATACGAGTATTTGGTGTTTTTCTTTCGTGAAGAACAAACGGTCGCATCTAGAGAGGGCAATACATGCAAGGTTCATTATCTGATTTCCTCAAACCAAGCATTGTGAATGTGCAAAATATTTCAGAAACCCATGCAAAAGTTACCTTGGAACCACTAGAACGTGGTTTCGGGCATACACTGGGCAATGCGTTACGTAGAATATTATTGTCTTCCATGCATGGAAGTGCAGTTATTGAGGTCGAAATTGAAGGCGTCTTACACGAGTACAGTACCATAGAGGGTGTGCAGGAAGATGTGATCGATATACTACTAAACCTAAAAGGTTTGGCTATTCGTATGCACTCTAAGAAAGAAACGACATTGACGCTCTATAAAAAGGGCGAAGGCCCGGTAACGGCGGCTGATATCGCTGTAGACCACGATGTCGAAATCGTCAATCCTGACCATATACTGGCCCATCTCACTAAAAGTGGCGAATTAAAGATGAATCTGAAGATTCGTCAAGGTCGAGGATACGAGCCTGCGAGTTATCGTAAATCTCAGGATGAAGATCAAGTCATTGGTCGTTTGCAAATTGATGCCTCGTTTAGCCCAATTAGTCGGGTGGCCTATGTGGTCGATAGCGCGCGTTTTGAACAGCGCACCGATATGGATAAGTTGATATTTGAATTGGAAACCAATGGTTCTATCGACCCTGAGGATGCCATTCGTAGCGCCGCCACTATTTTGCAAGATCAGTTGGCTACGTTTGTAGACCTAGAAAGCCAAGAAGAAACAGAGGCGAAGAAAGATGAGCCGCAAGTTGATCCTATTTTGTTGCGTCCTGTAGATGACTTGGAATTAACCGTGCGCTCTGCTAACTGCCTAAAGGCGGAACAAATATATTATATTGGTGACTTGATTCAGTGTACGGAAGTGGAATTATTGAAGACGCCAAATTTGGGCAAAAAATCACTAACTGAAATTAAGAGCACGCTCGCGAGTAAAGGTCTGTCTTTGGGGATGCGCCTTGAGAATTGGCCGCCTGCGAGTCTAAAAGAACAAAAGGACAGTGTGTCGCTTATTTAGCACAACTATAAACCCGTAGAAAGTAGTAGGAATAAATTATGCGCCACAAACAGTCAGGTCGACAACTTAATCGCAATAGTAGTCATCGTAAAGCGATGTTTAAGAATATGGCGGCTTCATTATTTAAATACGAGCTCATTAAGACTACGTTACCTAAGGCTAAAGAATTACGTCGAGTCGCAGAGCCCATGATCACTCGAGCAAAAACTGATTCTGTTGCGAATCGCCGTTTAGTATTTTCACGTTTACGTGATAGAGATATGGTCACAAAATTATTTACTGAACTGGGTCCACGCTTCAAGGAACGCCCAGGTGGGTATTTACGTATTTTGAAATGTGGCTTCCGTTCCGGTGATAAGGCCCCTATGGCCATCGTGGAATTGATGGATCGACCGGTAGTCATCGAGGGCGACGAGGCACCCGCCACAGACGAGGTTAAGGCAGAATAGTCCTAGTACCTAATGTTTCACAATAAAAAACCGGGCTATGCCCGGTTTTTTATTGCTTTCCATATATGGCTTTTTTAGCCTAGGTTAATCATTTAGGCAAAAAACATGTAAGCTCTTGATACACAATGTATATCAAAAATCTGCTGATGTCCTTTCCGCACCCAACTGATGATTTCAGGATGGTCATACTAGCTTCTAAACCATCTATAGTGCATATAAATTGGTATAGTTGAATAAAAACAATTTATGCAAACACCCCATAAGGAATGGGGTAACCAGCGATAAAATATATTAGAATACGCTAATAGATTCACGCAGGGCTTTTTCTTTCCGCGTAGCGCGAGATAAACCATAGAGTTAGCCGCTGGCGTAGCGATCCATTTCTTACCAATGGATCTCGACATAAATTGACACTGGAGCAGCTATGGAATTAGATATCACCCAAGAGATTTTATTGTATGGTTTTGGGCTCGCCATTATTATGGGCGCGGTGGTTAACAAGACCAATTTTTGCACCATGGGTGCCGTGTCCGACCTAGTCAACATGGGCGACATGAGTCGCATGCGCGCCTGGTTGCTCGCCATTGTAGTGGCGATGCTTGGGCTTACCACTATCGAGTACATTGGACTTGTCGATTTAGATGCGCTGGACAACAGCCAACTACGTCCTCCCTACCGGATGGCTACTTTTGACTGGTTTCGTTATATATTGG
>JBGMRO010000100.1:0-9940 GCA_048061555.1 Thiohalomonadales bacterium
GAAGTGTGTTGTCGAGGAGCCGTGTGCGTAAATAGCGCAAGCACGGTTCTGTGAGAGGGGCGTGATAGCAACTGATGTACAAAGCAATAAACGATGATCACATGGTAGCTGCGTGCAGCGAAATGTTTGTGGAAAGTATTGTCTGGTTATTGTGTTTTATTTTGTATGTTGGAAGAGTCCGTCTACTCGACCAGACTCGCTATAAAAGTACATAAAGGGCACGAGTATTTGAGATTAGCCCGTTTTAGAAAAACGAAGTCAGTTGCTATTTAGTTTTAATAAGAATTTATGAAGAGGATTTGATGTATGTGAGTTAATAATTTATCAACACCGACACGGTTGGTTGTTGAAAGAGAGGTGTGTCATGGAAGTAAAAAATCGAAAATTGTCATTAAGAATGACAGGCAAAGATGTAGCGAAGGTTCAAAGGAACCTCAGTAAACTCGGTTTTAAAGTTCCGAGCGAAGAGAAAAAAAAGAAATACTTCGGTAAAGCCACCCGCCAGGCTGTTTCCGATTTTCAAAAATTCATGGGCTTGAAAATAACCGGTGAGGTTGATAGTCGTACTTTGCATGCGCTTGAGGTGGATATAAATGCACTCCTTGCAAAGGGCGGCACTAAAACAGCAGTAAAAACGAAAAAAAGTAGTCTTCCAGTAATTGGCAACATTGGTGCGGTAAAAGAAATAAATGCACCACAGGTAATCAATTTAATTACACCTCCTGCCTCTATATTCTTAAGTATCATACAGCCGTCACCAGACGGCGTGACTGTTCAAGGGCCAACATTATTAATAAACGGTAGTGCGTCAGGTTCTTTACCGGGTGATGGAACAGAACCAAATCCAGTCGACATCCCAGTTACAGTAACAGTATCGATTTCTGGTGCACGTCCAATTGTACTCAAAAACATCCAGGGGAACTGGTCCGCTCAGTTTGAGGTTACTACAAGAGGGCCATTAACCATTACTGCAACAGCGAGTACCGGTGCGCCTGGTGCTAAAACCATTATTCGCCCAATAGTTATTGATCTTGACTCAACATCTCCGGAATTACTAATCAATTCGCCTCAAGATGGTGACCGCATACCTGGAACAACCGACCAATTTTTGCTAACTCTTAGTGGTACTGCATCCGCATCAGGCCAACAAGGGATACAATGGGTTAAATACCATCTTGACGGTGAACCATTCAGTCGCGTTAATAACGATTCCGGTGATTGGGCTACGTGGTCTAGACAAATCAACCTTATTACTTATGGACCGCATATTATTACGGTCTGGGCAAAAGACAATTTCGGAAATATCAACCGAAAGGCCATACAAATATCAACGCGTGATGATGACAATCCAATTTTGGAAATTACCAGTCACTATTCCGATAAGCCAAAAAGACTTACCTGGTCTGAAGAGGGTATCACCGAAGCGGTAAGGGGTACGGCAAAGGACGATACAACGTCCGTGCAGTCCGTACAATGGAATATAAATAATGGCGTATCGAACGATGCTACCGATATTTCTGGTTCTGGGGATTGGGGATTGTGGCGTTTTGATATTGATATTCCCTCTCCTGGCCTGCATGATATTTCTGTAAAAGCGACTGATCTTGATGGCAATGAGGATATAGTAGTTATCCAACTGGACGTCGCTGTTCCCTTCAAGCTTGAAGATTTAGGGACAGCAGCATACTTACAAGACCTGATCAGTTTTGCCTACAAGCGTGTAAAGACTGCTATTAGTGGCGAGAAAATAACTTCAGAACTACTGAGTAATACCTTCCACCAACCCTTTGCTCGACTAATAGATCCTAATTTTCAGGAAGCAGCGGAAGAATCCGTACATCAAGTGCGAATTTCAATCGAGGTATTGCGAGGATTTCTGAACAATCAGTCAAACAATGTAGATTACTGTCGCGCTGCCTATCGCAATATGCTGATAAATATAGGAACGTCATACGAAGAAATTCGTCTTATACGTGTGGCTGACGATGATAGCCGCGATGGATTAGCAACCCGTCTTGCTATCTCTGTTGAATACCTGGATAGACTGTTTTTGCAGCCTAGCGAGTTTACTGAAACTAATCTGCATCGGTTATTTGGGATAGCGGATACTACAGTTGATACCTTGATACCCGCATCTAGTGAAGAGCCCGAACTGCTGGCATGGCAGCGATCACATTTGCGTACACTGTGGCGAGAGCAAATCCAACGGGAAAATGCACGACTGGAATTACCACTTCCGGTTATCGATCCGGACGTGGTTGATGTGTTCGATTTGGTGAATCCGACAGAGGGAAACACCGCCTACGACATCTTGTTGGAAAGATCCCAATGGGTGGAAAACAAACATACAATAATCAAACAAGCTCGTGAATCAATCAGTAACACTCTTGAAGGTTTTGAAATCATTATCACCATGGTGCTACCAGGAATCGAGCTTGAAGGATTGGCCCTGGAATATGCGGCAGGCGAAGATATTAAACCTCGTCTTAATGATTTTCAGCTTTATTTACAACCTTTTTTCTTATTACTTCGAGTTCGTCGATTAGCAGCAACCAACATTGTACTGGATGCGGAATGGGAAAATGTTTATGCCATTTTGGTACAGGTGGAAAAACAACGCGTATTCAGTGACTGGATCCAGCAGGAAAGTAGTTTGATTTTAGGCCCCAACCACTTTAAACGCCGTGATTCGGTAGTGGATCTGCCGCCCTGGCGGGCCACCTGGCGTAAAAGACGAAATTGGGAAAAGACCCTGGATGCACGTATCAGCCAGCGGTTGGCATTGAAGCAAGCATTAAAATCCGCTATCGATGCCACTGAAGCGAGTACTATGCCGTTGCTACGCGACACGTTTATTTCCGCTATTGATCGACAAGGTTATCCTGAGGTCGATGTCGCCGATTGGTTGACCCAAAGATTGTCTATTAGTTTTAAATACAGTGGCGATCAAAAAATTAGCCGCCTTGAGCAGGCCATCGAAACCCTGCAGGATGTATTATTTTCTTTACGCACCGGCCGTTTCGAAAGTTTGAGCTCATTACCTGTAGGTACCCCGGTCCCCCTATGGCAACTGGCAACAGACGAAACATACAAAGAAGACCACTTCGATGTTGAATGGGATTGGATGGGGTCCTATGCTACATGGCGTGGTGCTATGTTTGTCTTTGGTTACCCGGAAAATTATTTATTGCCAAATTTACGTCCAAAATCGTTATGGACATCAGGATTTAGAGATCTGATTAAAGATCTGCGATCCGAATCTCGTTTAACAGCTAAAACAGCAAGGAAGTTTGCGCTCGCGTACCTCACCAAGGAGAATTTATCTGTTTGTACACCAGAGCAGAAAGATTTACCTGAGTTACCGGATACTTGTTACCTTTTAACCGATCAATTGACAAAAGATGATCTAAAAAAAAGACGCACGCAGTCAAAGCAACTACTGAAACAATTTATTGACTCGGAAACTGGGGGCTTGTCACCCGAAACACCTTTGCATCTAACAGAAGTGTTTTATTTTGTTCCCATGGCCTTGGCATTATCACTACAACGATCCGGGGAATATTTATCTGCGTTGGATTGGTTTCAGACTGTTTATGCCTACGATCTACCCGCAAATGAACGCAAGATCTATTACGGGCTTGAATTAGAAGAATCCTTACCTACCAAATTTGAACGCACTTATGGTTGGTTGTTGGTCGGATTAAATCCTTATGATATAGCCGTGGATCGTGCGAACGCCTTCAGCCGATTTACGCTGATATCTCTGGTACGCTGCTTTCAAGCATTTGCCGATTCAGAATTCGCCACCCAAACCAATGAATCGATACCGCATGCCAGAAACCTCTACCTGACAGCATTGGAATTGCTCGATTTGTTGGAGGTGCCACCAGCCGTGGCGCACTGGGCTTTTGACAAAGACGAAGGCACATTTGCGATTGACTCCACTGGTAATGGTCATCGTGCTGCTCTTAATAATACCCAGTGGCAAGCTGAGGGTCGGCGAACTGGTGTACTCGGATTCAATCGCAATGCTTTTGCAGAAGTTAGCCATGCCCCCGCTTTGGCCCTGGGTAAAGACAACGCCGATTTTAGCGTGTCATTCATGATTTATTTACGTGCGGAAGGAAACAGTAATTTACGTTCTGTTTTTCATAAAGGGGTGGATAATCAACAACACACGCCGTCACTGTGGATGAATGATAACGATAACAAGCTCAAGTATAGTATTACTACAACAGCTAATAATCCTGACGAAAGCAGTATGAGTGTGAACGAAATCGAGCTTGATATTTGGACTCATGTGGCTTATGTAAAGGAAGGTGACAAACTTAAGCTTTATATGCAAGGACAATTTGATTCGGAGCTGGTGTTGCAAGGTGAGGTTGTTAGTAATACAGCACCACTCTATATGGGCAAAGTTCCGTGGAGTACTAATGGTGTCAACGCACTACTGGATGATGTGCGTGTCTACGATCGGGCGCTCAGACGAGAGGCCGTAATCACACTTGCCGAAATTGATCCCTTCCCGGCAAATCCCGTTGTTCAGGCTTTACAGCTGCATGCAGATTTAAGCCTGCGCAAACTACGAACAGGTCGCAATATTGCGGGAATGGAACGACCGCGTGAAGAACTTACTGCCGTGGAACCGGTATTGAAAAATGGTGAATTGATCTCTGCCAAATCAATAAAACCACGGTCCACAGCCTATCGTTATTCTGTATTGATCGAGCGCACCAAACAGTTGGTTAATATTGCACAGCAAATCGAAGCATCATTTTTTACCACACTCGAGAGAATTGATACCGAGGCTTATAGCCTTCTGCAAGCCCGCAACGACATTCAACTTACCAAAGCGAGTATTGAACTGCAGGATATACGCATTACCGAAGCCGATGGGGGTATATCCTTAGCACAGTTGCAGCAGGAACGAGCGCAAACGCAAAACGATAAATATCAGGATTGGCTTGATGATGGTGAGAATCAGGCCGAAACAGATATGCTGAAGAATTATCGGGATATCAGGCGGCGACGAGACTACGTAGCCGGCATTGATGCAGCACTGACAGTTGCACAAACGGTATCATCGATGTCACTTCTGAAGACAGTTACAGGGACAACTGCTGTTGTCGGCGGAGTTATTGCTCTCATCGCAGGTACAAGAGCAGTAGCGATTGGAAATGTTAATTACTCCGAGATGCAAGCCCAAATTAATTCCTTTAATGCTAGCTTTGAGCGACGCAAAGACGAATGGATTCTGCAAAAAAGCCTTGCGCAAAAGGATATTGAAATCGGTGGGCAACAGATCGCCTTGGCAGGTATCCAGAAACAGGTCGTTGAACAGGAGCGTGCTATTTCCGGCTTGCAATCCGAACAGGCAGAAGCCGTGATTGAGTTTCTTAATAACAAGTTTACTAACCTTGAACTTTATGAATGGATGAGCGATATCCTGAGTCAGGTCTACAGTTACTTTTTGCAACAAGCCACGGCGCTGGCACAACTAGCGCAAAATCAATTGGCGTTCGAGCGACAAGAAAGACCACCTGCTTTTATCCAGGGTGACTACTGGCAAATTTCATCGGATTTAAACAATCAGAACAATCCGGAACCAGATCGGCGCGGCCTCACTGGTTCGGCTCGGTTACTTCAGGATTTATACAAACTTGATCTTTACGCCTTCGATACCAATAAGCGTAAATTACAACTTGCACAGGTCTTTTCACTGGCTCAACTGGCACCGCAAGAATTTCAACAATTTCGGGAAACGGGGATTCTACCCTTCGAGACACCGATGATGTTATTTGACCGCGGATTTCCCGGCCATTACCTGCGCCTTATCAAACGTGTGCGTGTATCGGTGGTGGCATTAATACCGCCGACCCAGGGCATACGTGCCACCTTAACAAGTTCTGGTTTGTCGCAGGTAGTGACAACAGATGGTAATGTATTTCGGGTTAGTCAAATTCGCCGCACTCCAGAAATGATCGCCTTTACCTCACCGATGAATGCAACTGGTATGTTCGAACTGCAGCAAGAAAATGAAATGTTATTACCATTCGAGGGGATGGGTGTGGACACAATGTGGGAATTACGTTTACCAAAAGCTGCCAATCCTTTCGATTTTGACACTATAGCCAATGTATTGGTTACGATCGATTATACTGCGTTTCATAATTTCGATTATCAACAACTGGTTATAAGGGAGTTGGATAATACCTATCGGGGGGAACAGGCCTACAGTTTCAGACAGGATTTTCCTGATCTATGGTATGACCTCAATAATTCGAACCCAGAAGACTCGACGATTTCGCTACAGTTGGAAACCCGTCGTGAAAGTTTTCCACCAAATCTCAGTGAATTAAAGATAGATCATGTCATACTTTATTTTTCTCGAGTCGATGATGCGACCTTCGAAGTGCAATTGACAGATCTTCGATTTAAAGCGCAAGGAAGTCTAGAGCCCGAAGATCCCTCCTATGGTGGGGCGCAATCGATAGAAGGGATCATAAGCACACGAAGGGGAAGTTGGACCCCACTCATTGGGAAACCCCTGTTTGGTACGTGGACGTTTGAATTTCCGAACACAGAGCAGTTCTTGTCTAGGATAAAAGACGAAAAGATTACTGATATTTTGTTTGTTATTAGTTATTCCGGAGATACACCGGCGTGGCCTACGTGAAGTAAAGCTACTTAAGTATATTTTGTGTTTACGGCTGAACCAATACGATTCTTCCTGCCATTAGATTAATTTTAGGAGTTTTTGCACTAATATCGTATATCGCACCACCGCTATCGCTGAAAATACATTCGGCCTGGATTTGTAGCTCAACCACACTGGCATCAACCACCTCGGTAAACAAACGCAATTTTTTTATCGCACCCAAATAAGCGGGTCGGGCTGCGCCAAGTCCGCTTTGTTGCAAGGCGGCATGAACTGCAGCGGCTTGTGCACCATACTCGACTAATATTATCGTATCCATCCGTCCGTTTTCGATCATTGGATTATCTTGTTGGCGATGACTGGAAGTGGTGGCATAAATTTGGTGTTCATCCCATTCCGTTATCTGGTCGAGTAGGCACATAGTTTCACCATGCGGGATAAGCTGAGCAATTTTATCACGTTGGATTGCGGTCATAATGGTGTGATATCTACTATTAATAATTCGCCACCGGGCGAGGTAAAACACAGCTTGCAGTTATTACGACGCGCCAGCGCCTCAAGCAATGGCAGGCTACGCGCAGCAGGATTGCCGAGACGCATCCGATCCAGGGCGTGCTGTTGCATTTGTGATTCATCATGTTGCTCGGTGTCCGGGTAAAGCGTCAGACACGCCAAACTTGTTTCTATGGGTTCTGCGGTTAATACCAGGCAAACCGCAAATGGATCTTGAATAGGACGTTTAGCGAATAACGGTGGTGGTGGTGGATAATCATAAACTGCGAGTAGCGCGGGTATTTTTTCCACTGACACCTGAGTAGCCGCTTCGAGTAATCCGGCGCTGAAGCTGCCATCAAATCCAGCCAAACTCGTGGAAGGTGCATGGGAACCGGTCGCAATACTCCAGTAACCTGCCGCAGCATTGTGTACCGAATTGTGAAATTGGGTCGGTGATACGGCTATCTCAGGTTGCCGTAAGGCCCGGCATATTTGATCGAGGATAATATAATCTCCGGAAGAGGAGGCAAAGATCCCGGCCAGAGTACTGGCATCCAGTGTGCAGTTATCGATAGCATCTTCGCAAGCGCGAAATGCCAGACGCACCACTTCAGTGGCTCGGCGTCGTTCATTTGGTGGTAATAGTCGTGGTTTGTAACGCTCAAGCGGTTGAGCAAGGTATGGCTGCTCACCCGCCAGTACCTGGCGTCCTTTGGCCCAACTTTCCAGACCTGGTGCAACCATACCCACAGCATCGATATAAACTTTAATCATGTTGAACGACCCACCACCAGACTACAGTTGCTACCACCGAAACCGAAAGAGTTACTCAGTACTGTACGTAAGGGTTGATGTCGATTTTCCAGCAATACCTCAATCTCAACACCCGGATCCAGTGTCTTACAATTTAAAGTTTGCGGTATAAAACCGTGTTCGATACACAATAGCGCCAGCGACACTTCAACAATACCGGCAGCTCCCAGGGTATGTCCGGTCCAACCCTTGGTGGAACTGCACGGGGTGTGCCGACCAAACAAACTGGCCACCGCTTTTGATTCGGCACTGTCATTCGCTCGGGTACCAGTACCGTGTAGATTAATATAATCAATATTCTGTGGTTCCAGTCCGGCACTGCGCAATGCCGCTTGCATCGCCGCCAACGCACCTTCACCATCGGGATGAGGTGATGACATATGGTAGGCATCGCTACTTTCTCCGTAACCCAGCAAAACCATATTATCCTGGCCTTGTTCAGGTTCGAGCAATGCAAAGCCACCGGCTTCGCCGATAGAAATGCCACTACGCGCCATATCAAACGGGCGGCATTTTTCAGAATCCACTAATTGCAAAGAGTTAAAGCCGTACAATGTGGTCAAACACAGGCTATCGACACCACCTACCACGGCGGCATCACATAGCCCACTTTGAATGGCGCGGTAGGCAGAGGCAAACACTTTAGCACTGGAGGAACACGCAGTAGAAATAGTGACACTGGTGCCATCAATGCCCAGATAATGGCGTACAAAATCGACCACTGCATAGTTATTGTGGGTAGTGGCATAATGGTACCACGGTGGCAGTGGTTCATTATCCGGGTCGATGCTGAGATAAGCTTGCTCGGTTTGATGGATACCCGAGGTGCTGGTACCCAGGAATAGTCCGATACGTTTAGCACCATAGCGAGCAACGGCATTACTAACAGTTTCGATAAATCCGTCCTGGTGCAGAGCCAATTTGGCCAAGCGGTTATTGCGGCAATCATAAGCTGCCCACTGGCCATCCAGACTAAAATCATCCAGCGTGGCGACTTTGCCGATCCAGGTGTTCAGATCACTTATCTGAAAAAAGTCACAAGCCATTAGCCCTGAACGACTCTCTTGCAAATGCTGCCAATGCGCTGCACGTCCTGCACCCAGAGCTGAGGTCAGGGTGTAATTAGTTATTTGTAGTGGTTTCATCTAGCCAAAATTCATAAAAGTTAAACCAATTATAGGGTGCCATACCGATGTGATGCTCCAGCCGAGAAGCGTAGTGTTGCATTGCACGCAAGATTTCGGTATCCCGCTCACGACGTGGAGCAGAGAGTCGTTCCGTCAGTAATTCAAAATTAAGTTGATAACGATTGCCGCCTTGATAAAGTCCGAAACACAGGATCACCGGTGCCTTAAGTATCAAAGCCAGTAACCACGGCCCCACTGGGAAATTCGCCTGTCCACCCAGAAACTCACAGTTTAGCATACGTTCATCCGGTCCGGCCCGGTCGGCCATAATGCCAATCAATTCACCATTTTTGATAGCCTGATCCAGACTCAAAGCCAATTCAGGTGCGGACTGATTGGGATCGATGATCGCTGCTGCCAGCACCGGATCCAGAGCATCGATCAATTCGGCAGCAAGCGCGCTATGTTGCCGATCTAACAGGATACGAACTGGTATGTTGTACTTTTTAACTGCGGCAACCCGCATTACTTCAAAACTGCCAAAATGAGAAACCAGTAGGATGCAGCCTTGCTTGCGCTTAAGGTATTGCTGGAATAGCGCGTTGCCGTTTACCTGGATTTGATATTTATCATAACAGCCAGAGAGAAAAAATAATCGATCCACAGATACTACCGCGAAGGTATAAAAATGTCGCCACACATCCAACCAGCCCGGCTTGCGTCCCAGCGCCCGTTCCAAATATTGGCGTGACGCGTGACGAGCCGAGGAAGCCGTCAGTAGAAAATAAAATGCCACAGGATAAAGCAGCAACATCATAAACTTCCGTCCCAGGTGTAACGCAAGCCA